>CALBXV010000089.1 GCA_937890045.1 uncultured archaeon | reverse complement strand
ATATTATACAATCAATGCCTAATCTTGATTTTGACCAATATATTGGAGATCCACGTGACCAATATAAAGAACAATATACAGGATTAACAACGGCACGAAATCTATATTGGAAAAAATATTCGGGACCAAATAATTTTTGGGACTATTTGAGGTTGTTAAAATACTATGATAATTCATTATATAAACAATTAAAAACGTTAGTCCCCGCCCGTGCAAATGCTACGATTGGTATATTAATTGAACCTACAGTTCTTGAACGAGATAAAATTATTATTGGTAAGAAACCTACATTTGATCCTGAACATTATACTACGGATATAGACCTTTATTATGTTTCTGAGAGTGCAAGATATACACCATTAGAATCAGGGATAAATTATAGTCATCCGTTTAACACTCGCCATGCGAGTACCATAACAGATAAAAGTGGTTCGTATATTTCACAATCATCTGAATACATTCCACTTGAATCTAATTTAAATTATAGTCATCCATTTGGGGTAAATTTCCACACACAAGAAAGTGGTTCGTATCTTTCAGCATCTTCTTATTATATGCCACTTGAATCAGACATAAATTATAGTCATCCATTTGGGGTAAATTTCCACACACAAGAAAGTGGTTCGTATCTTTCAGCATCATCTGAATACTTACCACTTGAATCTGATATAAATTATAGTCATCCATTTAGAGTGAATTTCCATACTCAAGAAAGTGGTTCGTATTTATCCGCATCTTCTTATTATATGCCATTAGACGCTGATATGTATTATACTAATCCATTTAGGGTTAATTCTCAGACACAAGAAAGTGGTTCGTTTATATCAGCCTCTGCTTTATATGAAGATATGCAATCAAGTGTTAATTTACACGATCCTTGGAGACTTAATGATATTACACAATTGAGTGGTTCTGGAGTATCAATGTCTGCAGATTTTAGTTCATTAAAGGCACCAAGTGATTCTATGGCCGCCAACGCTAATGGAACTGGATCATTTGTATTAAAACACATTTTAGAAAGACCGTCATTATTTGGTATAGGTGATAGAGATGAGAGTGGCTGGGATGGAAGTGATTATTATAATTCAACTATTCAACGAGGAAGTCAAAAATCAATTTTTGAAGAAGTGGTGATGCCTCGTGTTTTGAACAATGTAGAATCAGAATTTAATCGTGAAGTTGAACATTATTATTCATCTTCATTGAGTGCATCTTTAGGTTTATATTATTCATCAAGTTTTAAAACTACTGATTTAGATAATAGATGGGATGAAGCAATTGGTACTGATAGACTTTTTTATCTTGGATGTGTCCAAACAGATGATACAACTATTTCAGATGCTGTAAATAGATGGAGAGATAATACACCGGCGGTAGAAGTAACACTTACTTCTCCAACAGTATTGGTAACTACAGATGATGCAACTACACAATTAGATGTTCAATAATTAATGTCAAAAATAAAAAAATGATATATTTATAAGAGAAGAATAATAAGTTTTATTATATCGAATCTTATAAAAAATTAGAAAATCCGAATTATTATACAGGAGAAAAACAAATGGGATATTTAAATAATTCAACCAGAGTATTAGACGCTATTTTAACTAAAAGGGGTCGAGAAATTTTGTCTAGCGGAGACGACTTTAATGTAACTAAGTTTGCACTTGGCGACGATGAAATTGATTATGGTTTGTGGGATACAACCCATACACAAGGAACGGACTATTATGGAGCAGTAATTGATAATCTTCCAACTCTTGAACCATTTAATGATCCATCCGAGATTATGAAATATAAACTCGTTTCGAGATCAGATGGAGTTCAGGCCATGGCAAAGTTAACAGAAACTGCTGGTTCTCAGACCGCTCTTAATAATTTAAAATGGTATGCCGATGATTTGTCGGGAGATGGTGGAACAAGAGTTCAATGTGGAACGAAAAATTATTATTTGGGAACGGGAGTTCAATTTGGAGTAGGTCATGTAAATAATGGTGCACTTACAGTTGATTATGCTGGTGGTGAAGATTCACTTTGGAATAACGGATATAAAGTTGAATGGTATACTATAACTTTATTAGATTCAACGGTAGCAGTATTGGCACCATTATATCAAACACTACCAAACAGAGATTACCCTGTAGTCAGAATGGGTGGTGGTAACATGCGTAATGCTGAAAGAGATCTGTGGTTTCCAAATGTAAAATCAGTTCAACATATTTCACAAACAATAAAAAATTGTAGAGTTGATATTGGCGGTGGAATGTTCACTCAACGTAGAGGAAACAGATTTACACCAGGATTAAATGGAGCATTGGCTGTATATCCAAAGAAAATTACAGCAGCCTCCTCACCTGCAAAAACTTCTATAATTGTTACTGGTCAAAGATCAGGAGCAGTTCACGAGTTTACTGTTACTATAACATTTAGAGAATCAGGTATTACACCAGCTGACGACGCGTAAAAAAATTATCATTATAGATAAAATATAAACAATAAGGATTGTAAATGGGCTTTATTAATAATACATCATATTTATTAGATGCAGTATTAACTAAAAAAGGTAGAGAATATCTTGCAAAGAGTAGTGGTAATTTTAATATTACAAAATTTGCATTATCAGATGATGAGATAGATTATACTTTGTGGGATACTGTACATCCAATGGGAACAGATTATTATGGTGCAGTATTAGAAAGTACTCCAATGATTGAACCTTGTGTGGATCCAGAAGTGGTGATGAAATATAAGTTGATTAATTTACCAATTGGATCAAAATCATTACCTTATATAGAAAATATTACACAAATTATAGGTGATAATAAATTAAAATCTATAATAAATGATGATGGTTGGACAATGACTGATGCAGCATTAAATCCAATAACAGTTGGAGCCGATAGTGTTTTTTCAGCAGAAAATTATAGTTTTTTGGTATTAAATAATAATGTAATTGATATTAGAGTTGGAGCAATAAATCCAACAACAGCCCCTACTTTTGATGATTTAACAGAATCAGGAGCAGTTTATGGTGAAGAAACCGGTAGAACGAGTAAAAAGGTAGTAGGGAGAATTGCAACAATTAGGGCAAGACAAATGACATTTAATAGAGAAACTTCTATTATTGTAACAGGTCAATTGTCAGGATCTGTTTATGTTATTAGGATTCAAGTTGGATATGATGACCAAAGGACATAGAAGATATGGGATTTATAAATAAAGATACTTTAACTGTAGACGCAATACTTACCAATAAAGGCAGAGATTATTTAAGAACTGCAGTACTTGGTGAAAATCAAAATGGTGAACACATAATTACTAAATTTGCATTAAGTGATGATGAAATAGATTATGGTTTGTGGGATGAAACTCCGAGTGGTTCAAATTTTGTAAAACCATATGGTCAAGTGATTGATAATCAACCATTAACAGAACCAATAGTTACAGATAATGAATCTATGAATTATTTTTTGTTTAGAGATGGTATAGTTTTTAGTACTACACCTGAGGATCCAGATGTAAGTCTACCAATTACAAATTTTAATATGGTGTCAATATAAAATGGGATATTTAAATAA
>CALBXV010000088.1 GCA_937890045.1 uncultured archaeon | reverse complement strand
TTAGAAACAGGAGATATAATTAAAGTTACATCAAGTGGTGCAGTTGACTGTATTGCTTCTATTTTAGAGGATGTAAATTAAATAAATGGCACTAATACTACCTGGACTATTCTATGAGCACAATAAAGGTTGATAATTTAGATACAAGAACAGGGACTGGTAACATTACATTAAACAGGCCATTGGTCGGTGATGGTAGTGGGTTGACTAATCTGCCAGCAGCTAATCTAACTGGGACTATTGCTGGTGCTAGATTACCAGATCCACTGCCAGCTATATCGGGTGCTAGTCTTACTGGTATAAGTGGGTTAACATCAAGAACTACTGCTTCTGCAACTGCTAGTGGACTTGCTAATTTAACAGCTGCTAACATTAATGTTACAGCAGCAAAAACATGCGCATTATTAAAAATTGAAACTACTCATGCTGCATGGATAACACTTTATACTGATGGTGCTAGTAGAACTAATGATTCTACTAGAAACGAGACTACTGATCCATTACCAGGATCTGGTGTAATTGCTGAAATCATTACATCTGGTGCTGCTACACAAATCATTACACCAGGTACTCTTGCTTGGAATAATGATACGACACCAGGAACTACTATATACGCTAAAGTATATAACAAGAGTGGAAATACAGCAAACATTACAGTAACACTTCATTACCTACAATTAGAAGCTTAATATGAATAGTACTCAAATTCCAAAGGAATATATCGTTACCCTTAAGGATTTTAACGACTCTGATCAATTTTATAATGATATGGAAACTAGTGGTGGAACAAGTACTATCCCTGATAGGGTGGTGACTTGCTGCTGTAGGAGAACTATTAGTCGTAATACTCACTATATGCTTACAGATGAGGAAGCTCAGCAGATAAAAGGGGATGCTAGAGTATTAGAATGTGAACTAACACCAGAACAATTGGGATTAGAACCAACTCCATATTGGGATGCAGCACAGGATGGTGATTGGGATAAAGATCCCAATGCTGCTGCTGATAAAAATTGGGGTTTAAAAAGATGTATTGATGCTCAGCAAACGGCAGGTTGGGGTGATAATGGAACTTCTCAAATAACTGGATCTGTTAATACTACAAGTTCTGGTTATAATGTAGATGTTATTATTTGCGATAGTCATCTTAATTTCAGCCATCCAGAATTTAGAGAAAATCCTGATGGAACTGGAAATCTTCGTAGTGTTGAATTTGATTGGTTTCAGTATAGTAGTGCATTAGGTTATAGTACTAATGCAAATTATAGTTATGCTGGAGATGGCGGTAGTCATGGTACTCATGTAGCAGGTACTGTTGCTGGTAATACTCAAGGATGGGCAAGAAATGCCACTATTTACAATATGGAATTTATGAGCGATGCTGGTGGAGGAAATGGTGTAAGTAATTGGACTAATATACTATGGGATTATGTTAGGTATTTTCATAAGAACAAACCTATTAATGCTGCAACTGGTAGAAGAAATCCCACAGTAATGAATAATAGTTGGGGATGGAGTGGCGGTTATAATTCAGGCGACCTTTCTAATGCTACTAGTATAACTTATCAAGGAACCACTACTGATTTAACAGGAAATACGACTGCAGAGAAAAAAACTATACTTGAATCAAAAAGAGTTCCTGTTCCAGGAAATACATTTATCTATAAAAGACCTGGAAGGAATGCAGCAACTGATGCTGATCTTCAGGATGCTATTGATGATGGTGTAATTGTAGTTGCTGCTGCAGGTAATAGTTATTGGCCCATAGATGTTAGTGGTGGTGAAGATTATGATAATACACTTACTATATCTGGTACTACTTATGATGTAGGGAAAGGAGCAAGTCCTGGATCTGCAGATAATGTTATTTGTGTTGGATCCTTAGGAACTGATACTGCTGACTATAAATCTTATTTTAGTAATTTTGAAGAGAGGATTGATGTGTGGGCACCTGGTTCTAATATTATGTCATCTGTAAAAAACAGTTCTTCTGGATATGGTAATCAACAGGCTGATTCGCGAGATTCCAACTATTATAATGCATATGCAAGTGGTACAAGTATGGCAAGTCCCCAAATTACTGGACTACTTGCATGTGCTCTAGAGCAATGGCCAAATATGACACCATCTGAAGCTCTTGAGTTTTTAAAAGAATCATCTAAAGTTCAGGTTGGAACTCAAGGTAGTGTTGTTACTAGTCCATATGAAGCCCTAGGTGATAGTAATAATAGATATGTAAGTTATCTTTATAAAAGACCTCAGACAGGAACAGTTTTTCCTCATGACAATCATGGAAATAGAGTTTCATCAACCAATGGTGTAAAATATCCAAGAGTTACAGTATAAATAAAAGTGTTAAAGGAATAAAAAATGAGCACATTAAAAGTTGATACATTAGATACAAGTAATGGAACAGGTAACATAACCCTTAGTAGACCTATTGCAGGTGACGGAAGTAACCTTACAGGAGTATCTCCTACTAAGGCTACTGTTGAAGCATTAGGTATAGAATTGCCAGCAGCTAATCTAACTGGGACTTTACCTGCGATTGACGGAAGTAACCTTACAGGAGTAGCTCCTACTAAGGCTACTGTTGAAGCATTAGGTATAGATGTACCTGCCGCTAACTTAACTGGTTCTATAGCAGATGCTAGAATACCAGAGAGTGCAGTAACGCAACACGT
>CALBXV010000087.1 GCA_937890045.1 uncultured archaeon | reverse complement strand
CCATCATCGTCAAATTGATCCATCCTGTTAATTGACTTATAGCACGGATCGTATCTCAAATCCATTTTATCGTATTTCCTTACCACTACATTTTCCTTACTTATATCCTTATTCACCCAGTATACAGCTAGATAGACGATTAGGACAGCGATAACGATTATTATCAGCTGTACATATAAAGCGATTTGTGGTTCATTGGCCATGATTATTCATCTATATGAATTGGGTCAGGAGAAGGGCAACCAGAACTCCACCTAGGTAGCTAAATAACGGTGGAGTTCTGGTTCTTTCGCTGGATGGACTAAAGGGCCTCACCAGCCAATCTGTTACCCAGAACTTTAATTGACATACTCCTCGAATGTTAACAATAGCGGAGAGTTCCTCTTTTTTGAATAATTCTTTTCTCTGTGATAATCATATCCATTTTTACGTCTAACTCATTAAGCTTCAACTTCCAACCAACCCCCATCACTTGAAAATCGTAAGCGATACCAATAATACGAGTTGCCTTTGGTAATTGATCTAAAAATCTATCATAATATCCCGAACCTCTACCATACCTTGCACGCCTTTCATCAAAAACTACTCCCGGGACAATTACCAAATCAATATCCAACATATTATCTTTTGGTTTTGGAGTTGGATAATATATTATTTTATTAGCATTAATCTCAGCATCATGTATTAAGTTTGTTGTAGAAACTTCGTTTTCTTTACTCTTGTAAATATTTATATTTCCGGCAGACTTCCATTCATGTGTATCACATACTGTTTTCTGAATTCTATCGGAGAGAGCTAAACATTCATGGGAACACATTCGCTTCCTCTGATAGAGGATCATATTTCTCAATAATATTTTTAATGCAAACACTATCTTTGTGTTCTTTCCGGTCTTTGCATTAGAGTAATATCAACATCAACCATCTTGCCTGCCCTTAATACATCCAAGTGGATTATAGTACCCGGAAGCTTTTGAGCAATAACAGTAGCAAATGTAGTATGTTTAACTGTTTCACCATCTACCCTTTGAACAATATCACCTTCAAACAACTTATCCTTTGCAGCTCCATCATGCATTACTTTCATAATTATAACATTCTCACCAAACTCTAACTTATTAGTTTTGGTTTCAGGACGATCAAGCAAACGATAATGAATACCCATATAACTCCATTTTATTTTATCACCACCTGCAAGTCGTAACAATATATCTTGAACATACTGTCCATCAACAGCAAAACCAAGACCAATACTTCCACCAGGTTCTTGGTTAGAAGCCGGCGGTGATAATATTAAAGTATTAATACCAATAACCTTTCCACTTGCATCAAACAACGGCCCACCAGAGTTACCACGATTCATTGACGCATCTGTTTGGATATATGGAACAAACGGAGGAGCAGCACTAAGAATAGTCCTGTCAATAGCAGAAATAATACCAAAAGAAACACTAAAGTCCAATCCAATAGGCGACCCAATAAGAATTGCATGGCCACCCAACTTCGGCTTATCACCCCATTGGATTGCTGGAAACTTTTCGTTATCTTCGTTGATGATTTTAAGTATAGCAATGTCGGATGTAGCATCATAGTTAAATAATGTTGCTTCATATTGTGAAAAATTACTAAATCCTATTCTAATAGTAGCTGGATTATCAATTGCGTCTCTTATTACATGCCAATTGGTAATAATGGAACCATCTTCATGAAATACAAACCCACTACCAGAAGAAAACTGATTTGGCTTTTGGTCAATTGGTTCACCCGGTTTTACAAACCGTGTTGGTGTATTATTAGGTGCTTCTTTGAGCTCAACTGAAACAGTCACAACTGATGGCATTACTCTTTCTATAATAGAATGAGGTGACTGAATACCAAATCCAGCACTATGCGTTAATACTTTTGATGCAACTGCACTACCAGCCGTACTTAAAGCAGTTGTTGCTGTTATTGTGCCACAACTTGACAAAAACAAAATACTACTAATAACTATTAATCTTTTAATGACTTTTTGTAACATCTATTTCTCCTTCTAAAGGTGTAAACAAAAGTCAGGGTGTGTGTAAATCTATATTATTCCCACCAAGAATACAGCTTTTATCTTGATCCTTGTATACAAACACAATTGCCCATTGACCTTTTCGTGTATTAATCCACATCTCAGTAGATGCCAAATGTTTATGCTTTTCATCGTGGACTAATCCTGATGCAGCTAATTGCATTTTATAAGCATCCACAACCACATCCTTAATGAATTCTTTTTTGTTACAATACAATAAAACTTCACTTATTGAAATGACTGATTCCTTACCAAATGTGCTACTACTTAACGACATAATAATGATGAAGCTCAACAAAAATATTTTTATTTTTTTCATTAGTCTCGTACCTTTATATCAGCACCCGGGACTCTAGTGTTCATATTATGCAATAGATCATTAAAATCTTTAGGTACTTTTTTTAATCCTATTGAAACAGGATCAACAATTTGTGAATGGCCAACAAGACGAATAATACTTCCCTTATGTTCACATTTTGGACATGGTTCTTTTAAGGGATTATCTATATTAGCTATAGTTTCAAACTGTTCAAAACTATGCGTACATTCACTACACTCAAAAATATAATTTGGCATTATTTTTTCTGCCTTTCTTTAATAAGTCTCTCCATCCGACCCAACCAACC
>CALBXV010000086.1 GCA_937890045.1 uncultured archaeon | reverse complement strand
CTACAATGTAGGAAATACTTGTTAACTCAGATGGCTGATGTGATACAACTGTACCAGTTGCTCCAGATGTTCCTGTAATTGTTTCTCCAGCAGTCATAGCACCACTTGCACCTGATAAGACCATTGTTGGTGCATTGACCATTTCTATATCATATACATATTTTCCATTTTTTAAATTCGTAGTTTGTGTATCACTTAATGATACCCCCATTTCTCCTGCTAACTCATTTTTTGTTGTAACCGCAATTGTTTCTTTTGCTGAAACAGACTTATAATGTTTCCTAATCTGTGAAGTAAAAGTACAACCAGTTAAATTACGAGCAATGCCAGCTGAAGTAGCAAGCACAATTTCTGCTGTCCAATATTCACCAGCGTTTAGATTTTGATTCCATATTGTTGATGCCATGTTTTTATCCTAATGCGATAATCTTTGCTACCGATGTTGCAGATGAACCCGAAGCAGCAGTAGCGGATGTTTGTCCTACTGTACCATCAACCGCAAGCATTGTATGACTATGCGCTGTATTAAAATGACCAGATGATGAAACTATTGATGTACCATCAGCAAAATGTAACCCATTACCAGTTGCAAAATGTATACCATCCGATTTTATTGTTGCAACATTCGTAACCGTACCATTTTTTATAACATAAAATTCTAACTCACCATCTTCAGTAGAAGCAGTTGCATCACTTATTTTACTAACAATTTTTGCAAATACTTTTTTATCACTACTATCATTCTCTCCAGAAAAATCAATTTTTCCAAGTTCATCTGAATCAAATGGAGAAAATGAATTTCTAAATAAATCTATATCAGGGCCAGCAGAAGAACCAGTATCCAAAGATACCAATTCCAGAGATGACATACCACCATTTTTTTGGGCAACTGTAACAATTGTACCATCTATCTTTTTAGTATATAATACTCCATCAACAATATTCATACATACTTCACCTACTTCTAAATCACCAGAAGCAGGTTCAGAACCTGCTGATTCACTTCTTTTTAATTTTATAATGTTTGCCATAATAAGTACATAAAGTATTAGTTACTAAAGTCAACTAGATAATTTATAGTTTCCCCTTTTATTATTAAAACCATTTCGGCATATATTGTCTATTATAATGAGACTCATCTGTTACATCATATGTTTTTAAAATCTCAGAATATTTATTATAAAAATCTTCGGTGCATAAAAGAGATATAAAAAAACCATGATAATAACTTGCATGACTAAGCACCTTCCCATTAGGAAGGTGCTTAGAGAGTTTCTTTTTCAATTTTCCAAAAGGATTCAGAGTATATTCTTTTGTTCCAACTTGCCAGATTCGTTTTTTAGTATACAAATCTATTTGAGTTAGAAACGCCAAATCCTTTATCATATCATGCTCACCACTCCGAGTCATTAATAATAATTCTTTCATTACTGGCGTAACATCATAATCCACTTCATTACTTCTTAAATGCCTCGTAGTATGTACCATTCACTTCTCCTAATTGTTTATTATTTCAGCAATTAATAATTATCCTAAAGCAACCGCCAATGGAATTGCAATACCAGAAACAACGCCAGGAGCAATTTTTTCAGCTGAAACAGCACCATTTTGAATCTCTGAAACTGTGATTGCATTTGCAGCAATATCTTCAGCAACAATTACATCAAGAGCCAAATGAGCAGATGTGATTTGGTTATCAGCAATATGAGCAGATAGAACTTGGTCACTAGCAATATGCGCTGAAGCAATTGAATCATTAGCAATCTTAGTTCCATCAACAGCGTCAGCATCAATTTTAGCAAGTGTTACTGCAAGATTTGCTATTTTATTAGTTGTTACTGAATCTATCATCATTTTATCTGCACTAACCGTATCATTTGCAACTGTTCCCAATTCACTAATATTAAGTGTAGAAACATCTGTATTAACTTCAACAGAAAGATTCCGCAAATCATTATTGGAGAGTCGAGCAGAATAAATACGGAAACCTTTAATCCAACCACTACCAGAAACAGCATATCCTGTACCATGAAAAAACTTAATACTATAATCAGAAGCTGCAGACTTTAATGGTACATCAGCGGTTGTGTCAGGCAAGTTAGCAGAAAGAATACCGTTAGAAGCAAAATGAAGATCATTCGTTTTCATTGCCATAATACTACGATATTGTATTCCAGCAGTATTTGAAAATCCTGTATCAAAAGGATCACTTGCTAATTGAGAAGTACCATCTGTAGTAACTCTAAGTTTACCACTATTCATAAATGTTACATAGTTACTATTAGTAGCATCACCATAATGGACAACAGGTGTTTCCGTTCCGTCTGCTTTTTTAACAATATAATCTACATACAGACTAAGACCAGCATTCCAGTTCCACATATTATCTGTATCAGCAACAGAAGCAACATCAGCAGCTCTTGTTACAGCAGAAGTTGTGGTTGGAATATAGGAAGTTGACATTTCTGTATTTTCAACTTGTGCTCCCCACAAATACATTTGATCGCCAGATGTATGTGATCCTGCCTGACCAGCTTCAGCAGCATTAGAACCTTTCAAATATATTTCACCATTACTATTACCATCAGCAGTAAAAGTTGCCGAACACCGATACCATCCACCAGCATATTCTTCAATAGAAGCAGAAGTTCCAGTATTAGATGTAACTGCACCAGTAGCAAGATTGAATATAGTATTAAATGTATGACCTACATCACTTCCTGATGCTACATCGCTGTTACACATTTCCAAATAGGTATAACCAACACTAGCAGGTTTTTTTGCCCATACGGAAACTGTATATGATTCTGTATTCGTGAAAGTAAAACCCTGTTGTCTTACTGCAACTATACCAGTAGCAGTCGAACCAGCGGAAAGAGTATCAGACGTAAATCCGCCATCGGGTGACATCCATAATAATTGATTGGTAGCAATACCACCAATGTTACTTGCAGAAGCTGCATTAGTTGTCCATGTCGTTGAAAAATCTTCAGACTGCAAACACACATTTTCTGATGCTTGTTCTAATAGATATCCTTTATGAACACCAAGTAGGGTTGGTTCTGCATAGTAATCGAACCTAATATCCCCTGAAGCGACTGTTTCTATATGACCAATTTTGTTCACTCTAGTAGCAGAACTAGATCGAGCAAATGACATTTGCCCTCCCAAATTCTCATGTGAGTTAATTGATAATGAAGCGTTTATTTGTGCCATTTCTTTATTACCCCTAAGTTAAATATTTCTAATTATAGTTTTATACGTTAGCTTCGCCTAAATCGAGACATAAGAATTCGATTCTATCAGCTATATCTGCACCAGAAGCAAGAACTACTGTTGTGCCATTATCAGCTGTATAATCGGTTCCACTAATCAATTTAACACCATTTAGAAAAACCATAAGACGGCCGGGGTGATAAACAACGTCCCAACTAGTTTGGTTCGCATCAGGTGTATCAACCATAGACCTAACTGTAAAGGGGGCATTCCCCATAAAATCGTGATTTGAAGACATATTATTATCCTTTTTAAATGTTGTTTATAAATTATTAAAAGTTGTTATAACAAATCCTAGTTAACATCTTCTAAAATTGAACATACAACATCTACAGCAATATCACTTGTTACGGAAATG
>CALBXV010000085.1 GCA_937890045.1 uncultured archaeon | reverse complement strand
CTGAGGAGTTAGGGCTTGAGAAGTTATGTGAAATGGCTTACGAGGAAGGGCTCGAACCTGAGATATACGCATAATGGTGGCATGTAATGGATGGGTGAGCCGCCTTATACTCGACAGTATAATGAAGAAGAAGGTTAATGTTGACATAGATGAAATATATTATATTTTACGGAAGTATGATATAGACCAAAGTATACTACGAGAGATACTTTATAAACTATACGATAATATGAATATAGAAAATAAAGAATGAGACAGGCTTCGAGTCTCTGAAATCGAAGTGGTGGTTTTAGGGTTTCTACCGATTTGAAACCCTGGCCAGAATAATAAAATTCGAAGGGTTAGACGGTTAATGACTTACGGGCGACGGCCTTGTAATAGACTACTGGTGTTATTAATTAAAAATAACTGTGAGGTTCGAGTCCTCTCCTAATCCCAAATAAGAGGAAGCCGTTATGTTAAAAGAAAGAATCTATGAAACAATAACTATGGTGTTTATCTTTATTATCTTCTATTTATGGATAGTAATAGTTAATGTATAGCACGGTTAGATAAAAAATATTCATTAAAAAGGAATAGGCACAGTATATGAGAATACCAAACGAACTAATAGGAGAGTTGATTGATTCAGCTCTAACGAAACAGATAGCAGTAGACCTTATATCAGGTAACCTATTCAAAGCAGACGATGAAACACTCGAAATGGTTTTAGTTGGAGTTTGGGAATCAATTGACGAGTTTATAGCAAACGGAGTAATAATCGGAGAAGCCTGACAAACTGACAGTACCCCAAGCATTAAGTCGTGAACCCAGAAATCTGACATTTTGTCAGACTCGCTCAGACTCATTCAAATATCATAGGAAGCTGCACCATATATAATTTAATACACAAATCATGTCAAAAGTTAAGACGCCAGAAATACCAAGAAAGTTTTGTTCTAAATGTAATAGACAAGTATACCAGACTACACATACTGCCTCTACATACTATAATGATTGGTATATGATTAATAATAAAGTTATATGTATTGACTGTTGGAAAGGTTATCATAATACACGATAAAATAAAAACTATAAAAGATACTTTACATTCTTTTCCAACGGGAACAAATATGGACTTAGAGTATATGGTAGATTTAGGTAAACAATCACAAAAGAATTATCCAGTAGAAGATAGAGTAAAAGAAAATTTTATTCACGGTTGTACTTCTAACGCTTGGATTAAGTTAGAGAACAATGACCCAATACAAATTAATACTGTATCTGATTCAGTAATCATTTCAGGTCTATTATACCTCTTAGAGAAAGTATTTAACGGCGAACCTAAGTCTTCTATTGACAACTATAGTGGACAGGACTTAATAGATGGATTTGGATTAAACGGAATAATATCAAGTCAACGATTACGTGGGTTTGCTGCAGCTGTAAAAATAATGAAGGGTAACTAATGACACCTGACAAAAAGGAAAAATTAAAAGTTGGTGATTATGTAATACCATTAGTACAAGGTATTATGGAGTTTGGTGATCCACCATATATAGTAACAGAAATAAAAGATAGTACATACATTATTACACAAACAGATGGTACTTACAAACATACTATGAAACTACCCATAAACAAATTAAGGGCTATATAATCGAGGTGACAGATGATAGACAGAGACTATAAAACAAAATATGTTGTATTTGAATATTTTAGCGAAGAGTTTATAATAATTTTCCCCGAAACCTTAACACATGCTGAATTAGCCAGTGGTGTTACTAAAATGTCAAAATATATGAACCCCATCTCTGGTGGATTCATCGAGCATGGTAAATGTGTAGGCGAGAGCATTAGTTTAGATATGAAATCAAGAGGTGACACAGATACCTTATTACTAAAAGGATTAATGAAATAAATCATTTAATGTGGCCTGAAAACAAACAATATACAGGACTTAAAGGGGGAGATATTTCACCGCCGTGGCAACATCGCAATTGAATTGACATGCAAGATACACTTGAAATTAAAAAAGATTGGTTAGTACCTCTATTGAGAAACATAACTGATAAGTTAACTAAACTTAGAAACGCTATAAGTGATAATAATCATGATGATATTGGTTATATGGAAGACAACAAAGCGAATACTGATTGGGAGATGGTTAATGATTGGTTAAACAATACCTTCAATTCAGAAATATATCCATCAAAACAAACTTTAATTAAAGCTAACAAACTCTGGAAAGAATACAATAATTGAATAAAGAAAATATGATAGAACGGTTAAAAATGTTAACAACATTAATTGACGAAACAGCACCAGATATAGAACCACTTGGTGAACATCCATTATTCCACCATCATTCTATACAAACGTTGGAAAATATAAGAGATATTAAAAGTTACATTCGTGGAAATATAAAACTGGATGAAGATACACAACGAGAACATTTAATTCGTATTATGAAAGAGTCTAATAGATATTGGAAAATAAGAAACTTAATTAAAGAGGGGGACGTGGGAGATTTATATCTATTAGAAATGGAAGAAACTATTATGGAATATTTAGAAGCGGGTTCTAAGATAAATGCTATCAAGTATTATAGAGAAGTAATGCAAACTCATTTTAATGAGAAAGTTACTTTAAGAGAAGCAAAAGATGCAATTGATGACTATGATCAGAATCCGAGGAAGGCTAGATTATGGTGAAATTATAATGGTAATTACAGGAATTAAGTTTATATATATGTATATATAGTATTATGTTATTAACTGAATATAAAAAACACCTAACAATATTTGACAAAACTTATGTCGGCGAAAATAAAGTAACTGATAGTAAGGGTAGATTCTATGAAGATGGTATTTCTCAATTAAATGAAATACCAACTAAAGAATTACTATTTAATAAACTATTTGGTGATACTGTTGAATATGAAGTACCATATAAAACATTAACTACCTTACCACCGTTTATTAAAAAAAGTCCAAGTTTAGACGCCCTTGTTGATGGTTATAAAGCATATGAATATAAGAAAACTCATATTTTATATAACAATGGTGGTGTTAATGAATACGCTTTAAAAACATTACTTACACCATTAGCTGCCGAAAGTTATATTAATCCAAATACAAACAAGTCTGTGGCCAGCCAATCTGTTATTGGTGATATTGAAAAGTTATTAATGTTACCAGATAAATTTGAAAAATATATTCTACTTGAATTGTGGTCAGGGGGCGGATACACCAGTGATTCTTATTTAAATATGTTAGATACTACATTGACTAATTATTATGAAGGATATAAAGATAAGATTATATACAAAGATAGTATTCATCCTATATTAGATACGTGTGATATTATATTATACCAGATATTTAATAAAAAGGGAGTTAATATAAATGTACAAAAAAAAGAAAAATATATTACTTAACGGTTGGATGTTAATAGTTGTATTTTCTATAATTATACTTGTTGGTATGTGTAGTTCTAATAATGAAGATAAAATAATTACACCAGAAAACCCAGAGGAAGAGAATACTCCAGATCCAAAATTCAATGCATCAGATTGGATATTATATAAGTAAGTGGATTTCCCTCTAATACAGTTATATACTTTGAACAGAAGTAAACCGATTGTAGAGGTTGAAGGTATTGATGGAATGTTACAATGGGATTATTGTGATTTAGAAGAATTACCACTTGAGAGAGAAGGAGAAGGAATGAAAACAGAAAATTGGATACACGGATGGTTAAAATCTATTTGGGAAAAAAGAA
>CALBXV010000084.1 GCA_937890045.1 uncultured archaeon | reverse complement strand
AGCCGCAGTAGAAAATATATGAGAAATTTGTGGATTAATTGATGAGTTAAATCCATTATAATCATCAAGAATTACACCAAGTGATGGTAAAAATTCATTATATGTGATAGATTGAATAATAGCAGTATTAATTTTTCGAGCTCTTTGAAATATTTGTTCATCAGTTAGATCAAGATTTGAAGAATGTATTTCATCAGCTAAACGATTATGTTCTCTTATAAATAATATATGTAACACAGTAAGACCAATATTTTCATTTGCTCTAACATCACCAGCAAAGAAAGCCTGACCAAGAGGAGTATCTTTTGTTTCAAAAGAGTCAAGAGAGGCAAGAGGTAATAAATCACCATCATTATGAGTAACAACTTTTAATTTACCAGATTCAAAAGTTCTCAGAGAATTAGATCTCGACAGTGATGATCCATAAACTCCACTACCATCAATCCAAGCTGAGACCGTATTAATTTGTTCACGTGGATTATCTAAAGCTAAACCTGTTTTAGGATCATATATATTTCTAGAAATAGACATCATTGTTTGATTTATATTATAAAAATCATCATTTGAAGGAGCAAGAATATGAATTCTCTCTAAATCACGTAGATCTGGATCAAAACTAGTAGTAGGCGTAAACACTATATCATGCGTGATAAATTGACCCCATACCCAATTCATATCACTCAATTCTCTTTCATCAAGAGGGTTTAATTCATTAGATTGATCACATATAACATTACTAATAAATCTAGGATTTGGAGAAAGAGAATTTGATGGAGTAGATATATTATCAGAATATGCAGAAGGTACAAGTCTCTTAAGAGTAGAATTTGCTGAACCCCACAATGGATGTTTAATATTAACATTAGAACCGTCAAAACTATAATAATTAGTTATGTAATCGACATCATAAGAATCATCTGCATAAACCATAATGATTAAAATATTACTAAATAACAGAAATATGAATAAATAAGTAAAAATAGATTTTTTCATAATTATATCTTTTCACATTATTATATTTTTTATATTAAAATTATTAACTAATTGGCTTTCTAGGTAGAGTTTGTGATGCTTCAGATAATTTTTTAACTACTACTGATCCAGAAGTTATTTCACCAGTAAAAGTAAATTTAGGTCCAAAAATAGCAAAATTTACTGGAGCACTAGCTTCATCAAAATATGCTGTAAAAGCAAAGGATGTAGCATCAACAACATTTATTTCAGAAGTAAAAGGTTCTGGAGCAATTCTTGATCCATAAACTTGTTTATTAACACTTGCTTCAGTAAAACATACTCCTTCATAACTTTCTAAAACACAAGTGTTAGAAAATTCAGAAGTAGAATCAAATTCTTGAATAGATTTAACAACTAGATTCTGCGCAGTCATAACCATATAGAAAGTGTTCGGATCTACAACAATTTCACCCATTTTATAGCTAGGCATTATAAATGGTTCAGGATTGTTATCAACTCTACAAGTAGCAGATTTATGATTAAAATAGAAAACTTCATCCATATTTACAGTAGGAGATTTATCAACAATATTGGGCATTTTTTTAATATTACTTCCACCACCATAAATTAACCAGGAATCTAAAAGATACGATTTTTTATCAAGATCTTTAGTTAAATTATTATTAATTTGTTGAATTGAAGATAACTGACCAACAGTATAACCTAGACCAGCTATAGATAAGATAGTTACACCAGCAGCGGCTTTTCCACCAGTACTTAGAGCGCTACGTCTAGATATTTGATTTTCATGGAGATTTACATTATTATTATTTGATGTTTTATCACTCATAAAAAACAGATAATTTTGCCACTATATATATAGTAAGATAATAATATTAATAGTTAAAAATCATGCATAAATAGCGTCTAAAAAAAAATTAGTATTTAATAATTTTTATAAAATATAACATAAAATTATAATTAAAGAAATATATCTAGTAATAATATAATTATTAAGATATATTAAAAAATGGAAGAAAAATATGACTAAACATACGGTAATAATAGGAAATAGCACAAATATGACTGAAGTCAAGACAAAATCAGTTCATTTAGTTGTAACTTCACCGCCATATCCAATGATTAAAATGTGGGATAAAATGTTTGAAAAAGTGGGAGTGAAGAATTATAATCAAATGCATACTTATTTAGCAAAAACATGGAAAGAATGTAACAGAGTATTAGTAAATGGAGGGATATTATGTATAAATATTGGAGATTCAACAAGAAGAGTAGATAACAATTTTAGACTATATTCAAATCATGCAAGAATAATAGAAGAATGTGAAAAAATAGGTTTTACAACGTTACCATATGTTTTATGGAAAAAACCTACAAATAAACCAAATTCATTTCTTGGATCAGGATTTATACCTCCAAACGCATATGTAACACTTGATTGTGAATATATACTAATATTTAGAAAGGGAAGATTAAGAGAATTTAATACAAAAGATAAACAAAGATATGAAAGTAAATTCACAAAGAAAGAAAGAAACATATGGTTTTCACAGATTTGGGAAATTAAAGGAGTTAAACAGAATAATAGTAAAACTAGAAGAAGAACTGCTGCATTTCCTGAAGAAGTGGCAAACAGATTAATTAGAATGTTTTCATGTATTAATGATATAGTATTAGACCCGTTTTTAGGGACAGGGACAACAATGAAAGTAGCCAAGAAATTAAATAGAAACAGTATTGGATATGAAATAGATAAAGAATTAGAATCTATAATTAAAGAGAAGATAAGATAAAATCATGTTCTATCATATTCTACTCCTGGTTCAACTATTTTAAGACTAACAAAATATTTCTGTAGAAAAATAGCTGCTGCAATAGGAATTAATAGGTAAATGATTGCCATAGTACTCACCATATTAGGTGTTCCACCAATTACTGTAGGAGTAAGATATAAGTAATTACTTCCTAATTTACCTGCTTGCCCTAGAAAAAGAGCGAAAACATATTCATTCCAAGATATTAGAAACGATAATATTATACCGGCCATTAAACCTGGTTTAGCTAAAGGTAGTACTACACGTCGTAACATTTGCATTCTATTACACCCATCCATACGTGCAGCTTTTTCTACATCTCTTGGTAGAGTGGCAAAGAATCCAGCCATTATCCAAGTTATTAAGGGTACAGTTAAAGTCATATAAGCAAGAATAATTCCATAGTAAGTGCCAAGTAAATCAGCAGATTTAAAGAAATAATAGTATGGAATTATTAGAGAAATAGGCGGTACTGCACGAGACAATAAGATAAATAATAATAATGTTTTTCTGTATGGAAAATTAAATCTTGCAAAAGCATATCCAGCAGGTACAGCTATAAACATTGTAAATGTAGTAGTCGCAACAGCAACTATAACACTATTTTGAAGTGCAATATGAAATCGTTTTACTCCAGACATTGCAGCAAAAGAATTTCTAGCAGTTTCATCTTCATGCTCTGCCTCATAAAATGGTTCAGTGACGTATAAATAATAAAGATAGTTATTAAATGTAGGATTTGGCGGATAAAGATGTGCAGGTATAGTCCATACATCTTTTCGGGACATAAAAGAAAGATTAACGAGC
>CALBXV010000083.1 GCA_937890045.1 uncultured archaeon | reverse complement strand
TTGTTTTTAATCTTGCTAATTTTCTTTAAAGTTTTGTTTGATACGATCATAAGATGTCTCCTTCCATTATTATATAACTCCAAAATCGTTGACATGATCCATCAGCGCTTCAACTGCTTCTTCTTTTGTGCCGTAAAACTTATTAAACCCACAAGCACCACTCTTTACATATTCATGGTTTGGATATCGCAATTGCCACCCTTGGTTTCGATGCAATGACTGGCAAACATATCCAACATCAACAAACTCGCCATACTCATTAATTCCTTTTACCGCACAAACTCCATCGTTACACTTAGGATTGCTTGAACCATCTGCCTTGCAAATCTGTCTGTTTACTCTTTCAACTTTATCAATGCCTACTATCATTTTTTAGTCTCCAAGTTTATTATTGACTAAAGTTGTAACAACTTTGCCAATAAGATTAATTGTATCCTCGTCTTTGTGTAAAAGTTTGAAGCCTGTTTCTGTATGACTTCCAATATCTCCGAAATAAAAAGCATCCCTTATTTTTTCCAACTCTTCTCTGGTAAAATCTTCATCCATAGTCATCATATCTCCTTTATGCATCTTGTTGCCATGAACGTTTTTCACTACCCTTATCAGTTGATCGACCGGTCTGTGCTGTTATTGGGATCACCGGAGATTCATTTCTATATATTGAAGACACTCCATTTTTCTTTGTTGGCTCAGACCATTTAGCGGTTATCTTTTGCTTTCCTTTAATAACTTGTTTCCTGCGAACTTTCTTGGCCGCATATCTTGTTATTTTGATTCCGTTTTCTTTATATGTTCTTTCGATTTTCATTATGTGCTCCTGTTTTCTCATTGTTAATATATATATTATAACCTAAAATTCAACATATGTCAACAAAAAAGCGCACTTATTTTAAAAAAAAATGCGCCCGTAACTTGTTGTATTATAAGGAGTTCCCCATCCAGTTAGGTAACCCCTTATAATATAACGAGTTACAAGATCCTTTGTTTATAATAGGTTATGGGATTCTTAAATTAATTTTTTTTAATGTTATAAATATAAGGGAAATAACTATATTTCTGTCCCCAAATATGGGGTATAAATATATGCATAAGTCTTATAAATATATAAGAAGGTTATCACATAACTAGGGGATACTAAGAATTATGAAAACGTATAAGAGTCTAATTGAAGCAAAGCCCAAAAAATGGTCTGACATTAAGGATAAGAATACGAATAAAGAAGCTTCGCAATTTCTTAAAGCACTTGATGTAGGACAGGTACTTGGTTATAGTGCCGAGCACCAAGAGTTTTCCATCTTTGATGATGAGAAGGACTTCAAAGATGCACAGAAGGGTACCAAAGGCAAAGCAATGAATTGGATAAAGGTTGAGGGGTGGATTCGACATGGTGAAGCAATGAATGAAGCATACAAGCCTAGCTTTAATTTCAAAGCAGCCGTCAAGACTGGTATGCTGGATAAATATGATGAGGCACCTATCCTATCCTTGGAGAAGAAAGGTTGGATGGTTCAGGAGTTTAATTTAACCAGCAAAGGATTTGAACTTACGCTGGTAGATAAAAGTGAAAAGAAAAAGATGTTTACAGACAAGCGTCCTGACTTAGTACTTAAACAAGCTGACAAGAAACTTAAATGACAAAGACACAGAATTTAACTGCGGGCGCACCTAAGCATGAGACTCCAAAGAAGGTTACTTCCATTGGTCATTCCAAACGGAGCATGCCTAAGAATAAGAATAAGCGACGAAGTTGGAAACGATATAGAGGACAAGGGAAGAGACGCTAATGGCATTATATACAAAACCCCTTTCTACTAATACTAGGACTTGGTCGGATTTAGATTTAGACTTTATAGCACATCCTGTCACTAAGGATATAGTATTAAAAAGAAATGTAGAAGCTATCAAGAGGTCAGTAAGAAATCTTGTATCGACTAATCCACATGAGAGACCTTTCCATCCGGAAATCGGAAGTGGCATTAGAGGTATATTGTTTGACTTGGTATCTCCTACTACCGCTGTCGTTCTGCAATCTGCAATACGACAGGTGCTTACTAATTTCGAACCTAGAATAGTTATAGAAAACATAGCCGTGCTGGGTGATATAGATAAGAACGGATATTATGTTACAATACAATTCCAACCGATCAGTACGCCTGACCCCGTAGTGGTTGAATTATTTTTAGAGAGGTTAAGATAGTATGCCATCATCAAACAAATTGCAAATCACAGATCTAGAGTTTGATCAGATTAAATCTAATTTAAAAAGTTATCTGTCTGCCCAGAGCAAATTCCAAGACTACGATTTTGAGGGAAGTGGTATGTCGGTGCTGATTGACCTACTTGCCTATAACACACACTATACGGGTTACTATGCCAACATGCTTGGCAATGAAATGTTTCTGGACAGTTCCTCATTAAGAGAATCTGTTGTGTCTCATGCAAAGCATTTAGGTGTCATGCCTTCCTCGGTTAAAGCTTCTGTAGCTAAACTTGATTTTACATTTACTCCGAGCAGTTCACCAATATCCCTTACGATAGAAAAGAATACAAAGTTTAAATCAAACATAGATGGACAGAATTATACTTTTGTAACGAATAAGACAACAAGTGTTCCTCGTTCGGGTACAGGCACCTATGAGGCGACTGGTGTAGAGATTACGGAAGGAAAGATATTAAATAAGTCATATACGGTTCTTGCTAGTGATACTGGCCAACGATTTATTCTTCCAAATAAAAATATAGATGTTGATACGATTAGTGTTACTGTTCAGAACTCATCTAGTGATTCAACAGTCTTTACTTATACGGATGGTAATGCCCAAGACGTAACTACAATCAAAGGTACAGATCGTGTTTTCTTTATACAGGAAATAGAAGATAAGAAATATGAATTAACCTTTGGTGATGGTGCAGTAGGTAAACAACTATCAGATGGCAATGTTATTTTTATTGAATATATTGTTACTAATGGAACACTTGCAAACAAGGCAAGTGTATTTACTGCTAGTGGTTCTGTGGCTGGATTGAATAGCGGCGACTATACAATGGTTACAAATACTAATGCAATAGGTGGTGCGGATATTCAAACCATCTCTTCACTTAAATGGCAGGCACCGAAATTATATCAAGCACAGAATAGGGCAACAACAAGAGATGATTATAAAGCTATTTTGTTAGAGGAAAGACCTGACATAGAATCTATTACTACGTATGGTGGAGAGGATGCAGATCCTGTTCAATATGGAAAAGTTTTTATTGCAGTAAAGCCTGCAGGAAATACAACCTTCACAAATATTGCAAAGAAAGATATTGAAGATAACGTACTTAAAAAAGCAAATGTAGTTACAGTCATACCTGTAATTATTGATCCTATATTTATTTACCTGCTATTGGACGTTACTGTAAACTATGATCCTATTACAAACTTGACTGATGAGAGTACTTTGAAGACTAACATTAATACTGCAATTCAAAGTTATTATCAAATCAATTTAGAAAAGTTTGATCAGAAGTTTAGATACTCTACATTGACACAGGATATAGATAATACAAACGATAGTATTAGAAATAATAAAACAAAGGTTAAGTACCAACAAAGGATTGCTATCGAAACATTAGATACACCTATCACATATACTTTAAATTTTAATAATGCTTTGCATCATGGTGCTTTAAGTAGTAGTGCCTTTAAAGCTACGGATGGTAATACCTATACACTATGTGATGATACTGTTGGGAATGTTAAAGCGGTTAAATTAAATTCAGGTGGTACTTGGACTGGAGATGTACATAAAATGGATTCCGGTGTTTTACATACTGGTGAATATCATTATGGCACGGATATCCATAATGCGACCAGTCAATTGTTAGATGAATTTATTACACCAGATGGTTCTACTAATTATGGAACTATTGATTATGATACTGGAAAAGTTGTTCTGACTAATTTTAGACCTATTCTTATTACAGATGGTAATGACTATATTAAAATAACAGTTACGCCAGAACAAAACAATTCAGACATTACACCTTTGAGAGAACAGATATTAACATATGATGTAACAGACACAGAGGCAATAGTTATTAATATGGTAGCAGAGACAATTTAATATGGCCACAGTATCCCCAAATCAACCAATACATCCAGTACTGGATGAACGCATAAGTGTAAAGGTAGAAGGACAGCTTCCTGATTTTGTAAAACAAGATCATGCTACCTTTGTTTCTTTCCTTGAGGCGTACTATGAGTACATGGAGCAGAATGGAAAGCCTTATGAGATTGTTGGTAATCTGCGACAGTATGCTAATCTAGATGCAACGACGACTGAGTTTCTAAATTATTTTAAAAAGCAATTTGCAAAAGACTTACCGGAAGCTATCTTTGCTAATGCTAATAAGCCATTTGTCTTAAAGCATCTCAGGGATTTTTATAGATCGAAAGGTAATGAGAAATCATTTCGATTTCTTTTTAGATTACTTTATAAAGAAGAAATAGATTTTTATTATCCTAATAAAGATATGCTTCGTGTATCTGATGGTAAGTATACGAAGAATAAAATTGTTCGTGTAGTTGATACAAGTAGTAATGATGCGGTCTTTGATTTATTAGGTAGGAAGATTAAAGGAACAACGTCGGGTGCTTCTGCATTAGTAGAAACAATATTAAAAGAACATGTTGGTGCGTTTGTTGTATCTACGATTTTTCTTTCTAATGTGAATGGAACCTTTTCGCCCTATGAAACTATTACAGATGATATTAAAACATTTATATTAGGTGGAATGGTTACCGGTGCTACTATTACTGCATCGGGTAATAATTATACTAAGGGTACCGTTATTCCTATGTCAGGTGGTGGTACATCTGCTGCAGGCGCTTTTGTTTCTATTGATGATTTGTCTACTGGGTTTATCAAATCAATTATTATTAATAGTGGTGGTAGTGGTTATTTAGTTGGGGATAAGTTAACAGTTAATAATGTTGGCACGATGGACGTTGATGGAAGGACTGCTAGCTTCTTAGTGAAGACTGTTGATGGGTCAGGAAGCGTGACTGGTATTACAATAGAAAGTGCTGGTCGTGGTTATATGTTTTTACCTACAGTATCAGGTGGAAGTGGAAATGGTTTATCTGTAACATTGAAGGGTGAGGGTATAGGTGGTATTAAAGCTTTAAAAGTTGTTAATAATGGTTTTGGTTATGTGTCCACACCAATATTAGATTTATCAGGAATGGGTGATGGTACTGCATCAGCAGTCACTGTTGTTTCTAGTTATGAAAATGAACATAATAAACAATTCATTGGTGATGATGGATTTCTTTCAGCTACTAAATATATTCAGGATAGTTATTACTACCAATTATTTTCTTATGTGTTAACATCCAGTCGTCCTATTTCTGAATGGAAGGACATTATTAAGAGAACAGCACATCCTGCTGGTCTTGCGTTGTTTGGTAATATACAATTTACGTCTAATATTACTACACCGTTAAGTATTACTGGTATTCCTGAAAGACGTCATTATACAATTGTATTTCATGAAGGAACTATTACACCACCTGTTGTTCTCGATCTTAAAGCTGATTCCTGTGAGGGTGCGCGCACCTTGGTATTCTTGCCTGATTTAGATTATCGTTCAATAACTGAATCTGAATTATTAGATCCATTAGCACCACAAGGACATGGTGCTACTGAAGATTGGGGATATATAACTGAACAGGCAGCAACATCAGATGATTATGGATTGACAATACAAAGTTCGTGGTATGTAGCACCTACCAAATGTCAAATCTATGAAGTTGATTTAGCAATACAGTATCTCCGGACGTTAGGTGATTATGATGATTATCTTACTCTCCATACAGATGTAACTGACAATGAGAACTATGGTGAAATAACCAGTTCTTTAACATCAACTGATGACTTCGGTGTCCTTACCGGAAGTACACAGAATACTACTCAATTAAGATTAGGTCCTTTGAAGAGAGGAATAGATCGTAACAAGTTTAAAAAGCAAGGTGGTTTTAGTCAGGTGATTGGAGTAGGTGTACAATCAGGTACTGGTATTGGTTGCTTTGGTCATAATAGGATAGTTGATATGACATGGTTTGGTGGTTTGAAAACTAGGAATCTTAATAACGCCACAATTACCCAATATCCAAAAGGATATGAAAATACAGCTTTACCTCCACCACCATCGTAAATATATTGAAACAACTTAAATAAGTATTATAAATAAGTATAACAAACACAATCTAAAGGGAAATAGAGTATGAGTGCAATAATCAATAACAGCTTTCGTAAATTTAATGCGGATAATTTTATATCCGCGTTTGGTTCAAATTCAATTTATCTGATGATAGGTAAGAATACTCCATGGGCTGGTAATAGTGCTGGTGAATATGCAGATGGTTCTTATTCTGATACTAATGTTCCTATCCCTTTGGATACAGGTGTTGCTCCTTTTATCCATCACGATGCTAGGATTGCCGCGAAGTTAATACCTTCAACAGATGTATCACATGTCCTCAAGAGAATAGATTGGACAACAGGAACAGTGTATCCTGAATATAATCATTTACAAGATGATATTATCGATACGAACTTCTTTGTATTCACAAGTGCTTATAGAGTATATAAGTGTATTTCAAATAATAGTGGTGTTCCTTCCACAGTAGAACCTACTGGAGTAAGTACAGATATTATTACTACCTCACCGGATGGATATAGATGGAAGTTTATGTATGAAGTACAACAATCAGATGTATTGAAGTTTATTACTACTGACTGGATTCCAGTAAGAGCACCGGGCATAGTTGGTACTGATCAAGCAAACGTTGAAACGGTTGCTGTGGATGGTGCATTGGATCATATCGATGTGCTTAGTGGAGGTACGAATTACAAATATAATACTGGCACAGCTGCTGGTGGTGGAGCAACGACAATTACTTTAGATGCAAATGCTTCAACCGACGACGATTATTATAATGATATGCAAATCTTTATATTGACAGGACCCGGTGAGGGTGAGATTAAAACTGTTACAGGTTATACTGGCTCTACTAAAGAGGCGACAGTAGCGGCATGGACTACACCCCCAGATGCGAATAGTACTTATTCTCTTGCACCAACAGTAGCAATTGCATCTTCAGATGGTAATAGTGCTGTCGCAAGAGTTGGTGGTGTTACTAATGGAGCTATCACATCAGTTGTGATGGTAAATAGAGGAGTTTTATATCGTTCTTCTACTTGTACTATTACAAGTGGTGGAGGCACGGCTGCATCTCTTATAGGAAGAATTGGTCCTAAAGGTGGACATGGTTCTGATGCAGTTGCTGAATTGGGAGGAGCATTTGTAATGTTAAATATCAGGTTGGTAGGTAATGATGGTAATGACTTTCCAGTTGGAGATGATTTTAGAAAAGTACATTTACTTATTAATCCTACTGCAGGAAATACAACCCCACCTACACTAGCGACAGGTACTACTTATGATAGTACGGAGATAGATGAGGATAGTGGAAAAATCATTTATACTGAATTCAGAGCACCGATCAGTCGAGCTTCTGATTCAACAGAAGATATAAAAATTGTTGCCGAATTCTAAAAATCGAGATAGGGAATTATGTCAAATAAAATTACTATAAATCTGAATCAATCGCCATACTTTGATGACTTTGATGAAAATAAAAATTATCATCAAGTCCTTTACAAGCCCGCATTACCAGTTCAAGCAAGAGAACTCACCACAGAGCAAAGCATCTTAAGAAATCAAATTAAGAATTTTGGTGACCATGTTTTTATGAATGGTTCCAAAGTTACTGGTGCTGATACTATTCTTAATTTGGATTTTGAATATGTTAAATTGCAACAGCAGTTTAATAGTGTTGATATTGATGTAACTTTGTTTGCTGGTAAGACAGTTGTTGGTAGTCAGTCTGGTACAAGAGCACTTGTATTATTTAATAGCGCCCTTGATACATCAACTGGTGACCCTGATGTAATTTTTGTAAAATATATTACAGGAGGTTCTCTTACCCAACAAGTGCAAGGTATCCAAATTAACGATGGGGGCAGTGGATATATAACTGCACCGACTGTTACTATTTCAGGTGGTGGTACTGGTACAGGTGCAACTGCTACAGCTACTATTGCTAATGGTACGGTTATCAGTGTTGATATTACTAATAAGGGTTCAGGATATACTTCGACACCAGTTCTTACATTATCTGGTGGTAGTGGAACAGGGGCGTTTGGTACTATAACATTATCAACGGCCGCAACCTTTATGGCGGGGGAAAAAATCAGCGCTACAGATGGAAGTATATCAGCGACTGCTTATGATGCATCACCAACAGGTAAAGGTTCTTGTGTTGCTGTCACCGAAGGTGTATTTTATATTAATGGTAACTTTATTAAGATAGCCGAACAGACACTTATATTAGATAAGTTTTCAAATGCACCATCATATAAAATTGGTGTCAGTGTTGCCGAGACAGTTGTAAATTCTGGAACGGATTCTACATTGTTGGATAATGCACAAGGCTCGCATAACTTTGCGGCACCGGGTGCAGACAGATTAAAACTTCTATTATCATTAGATAAGAAAGTTTTAACATCAACTGATGATACAGACTTCTATGAAACATTAAGAGTCAAGGATGGTATTAAACAAAGGGATATTAATATTCCAATTTATTCTGTATTGGAAGAAACATTTGCAAGACGAACATTTGATGAGTCTGGTAGTTATACAGTAAAGGCTTTTAACATTCAAGTAAAAGATCATCCGTCTGATTCAACTAAATTTATTGTTCGATTAGATCCCGGTAAAGCATTTGTTGAAGGGCATGAATTTGAAACAATTATATCTAAGGACATAGAGTTAAACAAAGCAAGAGACTATGTCAATGTAAATAATTTTGATCGCCTAATGCAATATGGTAACTATACTGTTGTCAAAAGTTATGAAGGGTTGTTTAATATTACAACTCATCAGGAAGTTGATTTGCATAATTTGACATATACAAATGTTAATAAAGGAACACCAGCATCATATGCGGCTAGTAAAATTGGTACAGCAAAGGTAAGAAATATTGATTATGTTTCCGGTACTGGTGCAGTACAAGTTCTGAATATGTATTTGTATGATATTGTAATGACTAGTACTACGGCGACCTTTGCAGATACGGAATGTATACATGTTCCTGTAGATGCATCAACAACACCTGTTGCTACTATTGCGAATTGTGATATTGATGATTCAGGTAAAATGGGTGGTGTAGTAGGTGGTGATACAAAGTTATTTGAAACCTCTGATAATAGTTTAGTATTTAAATTACCTCAGAAAACAATTAAAACCATTCGTGATGATAGTGGTGTTATCGATACTAGTTATACAATCAAAAGAGTTTTCGAAAATGTAGCTTTCGCGGGTGGTGTTGCTTCTATAGCGACCGCTGGATCTACAGAAACATTTAAAGGAAGTGGTATTTTAAGTGACAGTAATAAAAAAGAATTTTATACCACTACAGTAAAGACTGTAGGCACATCTGGTTTGACTGTTGGAGAACAAGTTGCCTTTGATGGTGGTGGCCAGACAATAACTGTTAATGCACCAAGTAATACTACTATTACGTTTAATGATAATACTGGTTCAAATAGTTTTACTGCAGATATTATTGCAACTATTAATATCGACAGCAAACAGGAAAAGGTTAAGACGCTTGTAAAGAGTCATACGCTATCAGTTGCCTCACCTAATACAACTAATTTAAACTTTGATGATTTAGCAATATCCGATATTTATAAAATGCATGGTATATTTGATTCCGGTGATCCTGCCGTTGATGCAACGTTGCCGACATTAACTTGTGCCTCGGATAATCTTGGATTAAGTGCTGGTGAAATAATTACTGGTGCTTCTTCTGGTGCGACAGGAATAGTAGTTGATGGTGATTCTAGCCTAACAGAGATTACTTATATTCCTTTATCAGGAACAATTGTTGCTGAGGATATTACAGGCGGTGAGACTGGATATATCAGAACTGTTCAATCTGTATCCGCGGGTGATACAAATGTAATGTCAAGATATGAATTGGATAATGGCCAACGAGATAACTGGTATGATCATGGAAGGGTGAAATTAAAAGCTGACGAGGCAGCACCGACTGGAAGAATAACAATAGTTTTTGATTACTTTACCCATGCTGGTAATGGTTATTTATCAGCGGACTCTTATACAGCCGCAGTTGGTTATGATAATGTTCCAAAGTATACTTCACCAGTAACTGGTGATGAGGTTGAATTGCGTGACTGTGTTGATTTTAGACCTCGAAGACAGGATGGGGCAACGTCAGTACAAAATATAGAAATACCATTTCCTAATACTAACTGGTCAGCTGATTATAGTTATTATCTTCCAAGAGTGGATAATGTTTATTTAAGTAGGGAGAAACTATTCGGTGTAAGTGAAGGTGTTCCATCGTTGCATGAAATACCACCTCCACGATTAAATGGAACAATGAATTTATATTCGATTCATATTCCTGCATATACGTTTAAAGCAAAAGATGTTATGTCATTGTATATTGAAAACAGACGATATACAATGAGGGATATTGGTAGGTTGGAAAAACGATTAAGCAATGTTGAATACTATACTTCGCTTTCACTTCTTGAAAAGGAAGCTGAGTCATTAGTTATTAAAGATACTGCTGGCCTAGATAGATTTAAAAATGGTATTCTAGTTGATGGTTTTAATGGTCATAGTATTGGCAACATTCTATCTGCTGATTATAAATGTTCAATAGACTTTGATCAGAAAGTATTAAGACCACCATTTCAATCTAACATCACAGACCTTTCATATATGGTAGCACCTGCTTCGATTGGTGTACAAAGGACAGGTGATTTAATTACATTACCATGGACGGCAAAAGAATTTATTAGTCAACCGACTGCAAGTAAATCTGTTAACATTAATCCCTTTGCTGTATTGGCTTGGATTGGAGTAATTGATTTAGAACCACCAAACGATAATTGGATTGATACAACTACTAGACCAGACGTTATTGTTAACCTTCAAGGTGAAAATGATGGCTGGGCTGCATTGGTTGGTTTAGGATTTGGTACCCAATTTAATGATTGGGAAACAATTAATGGTACGGGTAGAGAAACTGTTCTAGCATCTTCAACAGCAATGTCCGGCCGTGCTGTAGTACAAACACAAACTGTTCAAAATACAACATTAGAAACAAGAACTGGTATTCGAAATGAAATTACAGGAACTGATACTGTTCGAAATAGTATTGGTGATAGAGTAGTTGATGTTTCTATTATCCCTTTTATTAGGGCAAGAGACATAACGGTATCTGTAACGGGAATGAAACCTAATACAAGAATCTATCCATTCTTTGATAGTGAGGACGTTGCAACATATTGTACTCCTAGTGGTGGTTCAATAGGCGATGCTATCTATACAGATGATTCTGGTTTAGTTACTAATCTAACTTTTTCTATTCCTAATTCAGATACATTAAGATTTAGAACTGGTGAACGACAATTCCTCTTAGTTGATAATACTCAAGGTGATTTAGTTACCGCATCAACCTATTCAGAAGTAACCTATCAAGCACAAGGATTATTACAAACACAAGAAAATGTTATTGTATCAACGAGGGTTCCTAGAGTTCAACAATTTGGTATGGGCTCTGCGACGGATTTTAGAACACAATCAAATACATTTACAAGGTCAAATGTTATTGGATGGGTTGATCCGCTAGCAGAAACATTTCTTGTTGACCAAGCATTATATCCAGATGGTATCTTTATTAGTGATGTTGATTTATTCTTTAAAACAAAAGATACAGATGGTCTGCCAGTTTCTTTGCAGATCAGGGATACACTGAATGGTTATCCTGCACAAACAATTTTACCATTCTCGGATGTTAGTTTAACACCTGATCAAGTCAGTATAAGTGAGGATGCAAGTGTTGCTACTAAATTTTCATTTCCTGGCCTAGTCTATTTACAACCGGGTGAGTATGCAATTGTTGTATTAAGTAATAGTTTAAAATATGAAGCATACATTGCTGAGACTGGTGAAAATATAATTGGTACTAATAGAAAAGTTTCTGGACAGCCATATGCAGGCTCATTGTTTAAATCACAAAATGCCTCTACATGGACTCCTAATCAGAATCAGGATTTAACATTTGTAATGAATAGAGCAGACTACACAATTAATGCTACAGCAGAAGCGGTGTTTAGAAATGCTTCTAATACTCCTGAGGTTAAGGCAGATCTTGTTCAAATTATACCTGAAGAAATTGTTATGAATAATACCGCTATCACGTGGGGTATAAAAATGACTGATATAGCCACAACAACTTTAGATACTGATTATACAAATGTTACGCAAAAGACAAATTATAAATTACCAGCACAGAGAAGAATAACTACTACTGCTGGAAGTTATGAATCAAAGGCTACTCTTACAAGTGGTAGTTCACATATTTCTCCAGTTATAGATACTGCAAGGAATAGTGTTATTACTATTGAGAATCTTATAAATAATGTAACGACAAATGAAACCAATGCAGAGGGTGGAGACGCAATTGCAAGGTATATCACACGTCGGGTTAATCTGAAAGATGGATTTGATGCGACTGATTTAAACGTACATTTAACTGCAATTAGAGAAGCAGGAAGTACTATAGGAGTTTATTATAAAGTTCTATCACAATATGATACACAAACTTTTGATGAAAAATCATGGACATTGATGAATGAAGTAACAAACAGTAATAGTGTTTCTGGATCGGATACTGAAGATGAATATTTGGAATTAGAATTTTCACCAGTAGGTATTAATGCGAATTATATTTCTAATCTCGTTACTTACGATTCATTTAAAACGTTTGCAATTAAGATTGTAATGACATCTGCTAATACAACTAAAGTTCCTTTGATTAAAGATTTACGTGTTATAGCATTGGCATAATATGGAAAAAAAATATGTTCGTGATTTAAATTCAAAAGCGATTTTGCAAAGTGATAGGGCAGCTCTGGATAATTATCGAGCCGCGAAGAAGAAAAAAGAATCAGAGATAAGTGTTATAAATACTTTGGTAAAGGATGTGGCAGAGATTAAAAAAACTTTGCGTCAGTTACAGAAAGACCATAATTAAAAAGGACATAGACAATGGCAAAACTAGTTAAAAGACGAAGAGGTACAACAATAGAGCATAGCACCTTTATCGGAGCTGAGGGCGAGATCACTATTGACCTAGATAAGGACACCGTGGTCGTACATGACGGTAATACCCAAGCTGGTTTTCCACTCGCGCGCGAAGATTTAAGTAATGTTGATCTTGTTAATAAAATTGGTATTGTAGAATTAGATTTACAAGATGGACTTCTTAACCAAGTACTTCAAACCGATGGTGCAGGTACTTTATCTTTCACTACGGTGGATGCATCAACAGCTGTTGTCGGTGGAGACTTATCCGGTACAGTAGGAAATGCACAGATTGTTGCAAACGCAATAACGAGTAATGAATTGTTAGATGATGCTGTGACGTCAGGTAAGATTATTAACAATGCAATAACTGGTGATAAGATTGCAACGGATGCTGTTTCGACTATTAAAATTTTAGATGATGCTGTGACGTCAGGTAAGATTATTAACAATGCAGTAACATCTGAGAAGATTCCAGACAATGCTGTTATTAATGCCAAGCTTGATGCAAATTCTGTAACAACTATTAAAATTCTTGATGCTAATGTAACGGCGCCAAAGCTCGCAAACAATGCAGTTGAGACTGACAAAATAGCTGACGCACAGGTAACTGATGTAAAGATTGTTGACATGGCTGCAAATAAACTTACGAATCTTTCATATCTTTCAAACAATTTAACAGACCTGCCTTATGACATGGCTTTCACTGGTGCCTATGATGCTGCGATGGCACCAATAGATGCTATTGTGGGTACATATGGCGAACTAGTTATGTCCCGTACAGGCGACTACATAGGGGAAGCTGGTTATATAGATACAGCACCAACTGGTAGTACTTTAATTTTAGATATCCTAAAAAACAATTCATCGATTTATTCTACTAAACCCATTTTTGCTATTGGTAATAATGACTTAACGCCGGGTATTTTAAATTCAGGCTCGGCTTCATTTCAATCGGGTGATAGAATTACATTTAAGACCACTCAAATTGGTAGTACAGATGCTGGGCGAGGTATCCGGTTTACATTAAATGGAAAGGTTTAAAATGATATGAGTTTTCTATTATGTCCTAAATACATTGGAAGTCGGGGTTCCAGTTTTGAAATTAATAACCTGAGTGTACCCGGCAATGAAAATTTTTATAGCTCCGGTGGTATTAATTATAAGTCTGTCTGGTTTGATTCTTCTGGTACTATAGAAATAACAGATGATGGTGTTGTTGATATTATGGTAGTCTCGGGTGGCGGTGGTGGAACGGGTAGTACAAGCTCACCAGAAGGAGGTATGTTTGGCGGCGGTGGTGGAGCGGGTGGAATGGTTGTACAAACCAACATTCCTGTAACTGCTGGAACAGGGATAATGTCAGTTGCAGGAGGTTCTGCGGTAGGAGTATCCGGACAAAATTCATCAGTGTTGCCAAGTTTATTTACTGGTGTAACACAATCTATAGGTGGTGGAACAAATGCTCAACCGGGAGGTTCAGGTGGCGGAGCAAATGTAGGAAATCATGGTGGGGTAGCAGGAGCACCCGGAACACCGGGTCAAGGACATCCAGGTGGCTCAGCACCAGATAGAGATAGTAATTCGCAAGGCGGAGGTGGAGCGGGTGGAGGCGCGGGGGCACCGGGAGGTCCTTCAAGCCGAACTTCAAGCGGGGCAGGAGGTGCTGGTTTAGAAAATGCATATGCTACTGGGAACACCGGGGACTGGTATGCAGGCGGCGGCGGTGGATGCACAGGTCATTATGGAATTCAAACTCGAGGCGCCGGTGGCCAAGGCGGCGGAGGTGGAACTATGAATTCTGCGGAATGGCATGGTGACGCAAATACCGGAGGCGGCGGTGTGGCAGGAGGCGGCCAAGGTGGATCGGGTATTATTGTTGTGAGGTATAATTTAGCCCAACCTTAAAAATATATATTATATGAAACACTTTTTGATTATAGATGATTTTTACACCTTAGACGAACAACGTGTAATTTGGCAAGAACTTGATTTTTATTATCAGCAACAATTATTTCAAGCAGATAATAAGAGTGGTGCAAGGTATGGCAAGTATGGCACTGCAATACATAATGGTAAGCCATTAGCACAATTAAACAGAATTTATTTGGAAGAATTATATTCACCAGAACATAGATCCAAATCAAACATATTAAATGTATATAAAAAAATAGTATCAAAAGAAGTTGTAGAAGATTATAAAAGAGTTACACTAGCAGGAAAGCAATTTGAGATAACAGATAATGATTGTTCGTTAATTAATTATTATGATAATGGAGATAAATATGCTGAGCATTTTGATGCGTTTATGCACACCGCTGTAATATGGTTCTTTAAAGAACCAAAAAGATTTGAAGGCGGGAATTTAAGATTAACAGAATTAAATGAAACAATTGAATGCGTGCATAATAGATTGATAATGTTTCCAAGTTATTATTTACATGAGGTGGAAGAATTAAAATTAGATGAGAAGTATAGGAATAAAGGTTTAGGTAGATTTAGTATAACCCATTTTTACAGTTCGAGTAAATAAACATATGGCACATTTTGCAGAGATTGATCAAAACAATGTAGTACTACGAGTAATGGTAGCCGAACCAGAATTTATTAATGAGGGACATATGGGAGATCCTAGCAATTGGATTCAGACCTCTTATAATACACGTGACGGCAAACATTATGGAGCCAATGGTGAAGAAGATGATGGCACACCATTAAGATATCGGTTTGCAGGTATAGGTATGATTTATGATTCTGTTGCTGATGTTTTTTATTTCGCTCAACCATACCCATCATGGACATTTAATAATACTACATATGATTGGCACCCACCAATACCTTATCCAGATCCAGATGATGATGGTACGTATTACTGGGATGAAGCAAATCAAGCATGGGCTGATGAAGATACATATCATGGTGAAGGTGGTCGTCATGGAAATATCAGTACGACATGGAACTACGAATAATAAAAGGAAAATAATATGTCAGCAATAGTCGTAAACACTACAGATACTTTTGATCAATGGAGACTTAAAACTAATCAGCTCGCAGTTGATGTTGATGATGCTATCAGAAATACTGTGGAAGATTTGTCACCGCAGTTGGGTGGAGACCTGGATCTAAATACAAAGGATATTACTGGAACAGGTGATATTAATATTACAGGAGATATACAAGCGTCGGGGAATTTGACCGGTGGTGGAGATTTGACCGGTAGTGGAGATTTGACTAGTGGTGGAATAACTGTTACAACGGCTGGCGATATAACTTCATCAGCATTTAATGTTGTTGCGTCTTCTGGTAATATGTCCGGCACGAACTGGTCTTATGATGGCGCGACTAGTAGTATAACTATTACTGGTAGTTATACTGGTACTACGTTCAATGGTGATTTGAACGGTACAATTAATACTGCTACAACTGGTACTACACAAGCTGTTAGTGACAATTCAACAAAGATAGCAACGACTGAATATGTTGATACTGGCATTGGTAATATTACACTTACAATACCTGCTCTAGCTGATACTACAATAACAAATCCAGCACATCAACATTTATTAATGTATGATACTGGTACATCAAAATGGACAAACTCATCCATCTTGGCAGCGGGTGTTCCGAATCAATCGTTTACAGTAGCGATGGCAGTTGCATTGGGATATTAATTATAAATATTTGTAACAAAATTTAAAGGATAATGTAATGGCTAACGATTTTAAAAATGCACACAAACAAAATGTAACGACTATCACTGATGTCTATGAAGCTCCTGCAGGAAAGACAAGTATTGTACTTGAGATGGATGTTGCTAATACGACTAATACCCTCACCACAGTATCAGTACAAGTGACCGATGCCGATAATTCTGATACACAAACTTATTTAGTTAGGAATGCTCCTTTGCCAACTGGCGGTACATTGCAAGTTGTTTCAGGACAGAAAGTTATATTAGAAGCGGGTGACAAGATTCAAGTAACCGCAGCTGGTGCGGTTGATGTTGTTGCAGCTGTTTTGGAAGATGTTAATACTTAAAGGATATAAAATATGCCATATTTAGGAATTGCGCCAGCACCATTTGGTTCACCAGAAACTTTCGAAGATGTTTTTACAGGACCTTTTTCGGTGCCGCAAAAGGTATTTACCCTTAATAAAGATGTAACGGGTGAGGCGGATATTATTGTTTCAATCAATGGTGTTATACAGCATGGTGGTTCATACCAGATAGGTGGTACAGGAAATAGAACACTTACACTTGATAACAATTGTGTATTAAATGATGAACTAAGGATTTTACATTTAGGATTTAAAGCTGTTAGTATTAATACAGGCGCGCCTGATAATAATTCTGTATCAACACAAAAATTAACAGCTAATGCGGTTGAGGAATCAAAAATAGCAGATGATGCTGTGACAGGAGTAAAAATTGCAGACGGTGCGATTTCTGCTAATCATATTAATGCGTCATTGTCACTTGCGGGTCCTTCGCTTGGTGCAAGTAGTATTATAAGAACCAATGCTAAGACTATAGACGAGAGTATTGTATTTGCTGGAAACGAAAACGGAATGACTGTGGGTCCTATTACCATATCTCCAAATTATTCCGTAACCGTTACTAGTGGCAGTACATGGACAATTGTATAAGAGGAAATAAAAAATGGCGTCAACCTTAAAAGTAGATCAGATTGAGACTCCGAGTGGAGTAGGTAATATATCATTTGCACAACCTATCAGTGGTGACGGTAGTCAGTTAACTGGTGTTGGTTTAGCAGTTGGAGGAGGTGCAGTTGTAGCAGGTGACTTTTTATACCATGATGGAGTGGAGTGGACTCGGTTACCAAAAGGCACAGCTGCTCAATATTTAAGAATGAATGCTGGTGCCACGGCGCCCGAATGGATAGCAACGCACGGTTCAATTGTAAAACAAGCAACCGATCCAACTCCAACAGTTCCAGCAACTCCTTCTCTTGGTGATATGATATTAAATAATATCACAGGACAACTTTTTAGTTGTACTACAGAAACAGCTGGTGCTGCTGTATGGACTAGTGTTATGAACCTTGATAAAACAAATACATGGACTAAAGCACAGCGGGGAGAAATTACTCCTCTTGTAGATGCTGCAAATATTGCAACTGATTTTAATGATTCTAATCATTTTTCAGTAACATTAACTGATAACAGAATTTTAGATAATCCAACCAATCTTTCACCCGGTCAAACGGGATCAATTTTTATTACTCAAGATGCAACAGGAGGACGAACACTTTCCTTTGGTACTTATTGGATGTGGGCAGGTGGAGGAGCACCTAGTTTAAGTACAGGCGCTTCACTTGTTGATCGCTTAGATTATATTGTTATATCATCTAGTTCAATTCACGGAGTTTTATCATTAGAAATTAAAGTGTAATTATGAGTGTATTAAATTCTGGATCAATTTTAGGTGGTTCTTCGGGAGGAGGTTCTAGTTGTGGTGATCCTGCTATGGGTCCAACCAATGGGCCAAGTTGGGGTCCACGGGGTCTTGCGATTGGTGGAGGACAAGGTTCATCAAGAACAAATTATATAGGATATTTCGATCATAATACTTCTAGTAGTTTAGCAAGCTGGGGTGCTACTATTATATCTGGAAATGGTGGTGGTAATGGCGGTGTTTCAAATGGAACGAGAGGAATTTATGGCCTCCGTACAGGTGATCCTCCTTGGACAAATTATCCTACTTTAGAATATGTTACTATTGCAACAACTGGAACAGTTTCTGCGTTTGGAACGTGTCATAATGCTGAAGGACATCATGCTTCTCAAGGTGCAAGTAATGGTACAGTTGGGATATGGAACAATCCTTTAAATAAAGTTGATTATGTTACTATAGCTACAACGTCAAACGCCCTGGCATGGGGAACAAATATTTTTGGTACTAACAACGTGTCCGGACCTTTAATGTCAAATAATATTAGGGCAATACACGGAGCAACATCTGGTTATACAAATAGCACTATTGAGTTTGTAACAATTTGTACTCCAGCGACTGCATTATCTTTTGGTAATATGTCAGTTTCAAGAAATAATGGTAATTCTGTTGCTAATAATAATATAGGAATGTTCATTGCCGGCACAACTGGTTTTGATTGTCATGGCGGTGGCAATCCATGGAAATCAAATGTTATAGATAAGATTACACCGATGACTGAGGGTAATGCATTATCCCATGGTAATTTACTTACTGGTATATCTAGTTTTGGAGTTTCAACTAATGGAACATACGCTGTAAAAATCGCAGGCAATACAGAAAATTCTTGTGATTGCAATTGTAATACAGCTTCACTGGAACGATGGTCAATGGCTAACGGCGGAACATCATCTGCGTTTGATTCATATGTTCAAACAGCAAATGGTACTGGGTCTTTTTCGGGGAGTACTTAATAATATTATTATAAATAATGAAAGAGAGGTTTAATGGATAAAAATAATGAATTGATAATTTCTGAATCTGTTATAAGTGGTTTGATGCCTAGTCATAGTCTTGGTAAAGAAGCAGTTAAAAAGATTTGTGATAGATTACCAGATTTATATAAAGGTACATTAGCAGTCGGTAGGCAAAATAGTCAGACAACATCTACATTACAAACAATGACCATGTTGTCGGACAGTCCATACAGACAGCTTAAACAATGTTTAGTACAAATTGAAACAAAACGAAACGCTTTACTTGAGTTACATTTTAAAACAAAAAAACAAAAAATTGAAATAGAGAGATGGGAAGAAAGCGATGATAAACTAGATCATGTAAAAGCAGAGGAAACTAGATGTGCAATAATTAATATGCAATCAGCTGCAGAGAATACAATGAAAGAGATTGGAATATATCAAGATATATACGATCAAATTTGTGAATCACATAATATACCAAAAGATTGGGATGAAGAAGATTTTGAAAAGACAGAAATTCATCATGCAATACGAATGGGGTTCAGACAGGCGATACAAAATTTGTTGTCCTCTAATATGATTGCTATATCGACTGCTGAGTATTGGGAACAATTTGGTATTCACCCAATGATAGGTGAAAGATTGACACGACAATATATGGATAGTATAAAAAAAGAATTAGATGAAAATAAATTTCCAAGCGTTCAAAGTATGCATAATTTTTTAGATAGTATGGTAGAAACATTTCAAAACGAACATAAGCATACGCTAAAACGTATTGGTGTTGATGCAATTATTAATCATCAATATATTTATAAAAAGAAAGAAAAGGGGAAATAATAATTATGTGGGCCTTAATAAAAAATAATAAAGTGGATAAAATTTTTTCTAATCCCGAACCCTTTATTGATGATTCTGGTATTCAACATCCTGAGGATATTTTTACGAAATGGTCATCAGTTGAATTAAAGAATATTAATCTGTTGCCTTATACAGAAGCAGAATATGATGACCGGTATTATAATAAAACATCAGTTACTTATGTAGTTAGTGAGAATGGTGTAGAAGGAACACCTGTTATTGAAGAAAAGGATCTTGCTCTTTTGAAAGAGGAAATGTTAATTGCTGTATTTCAAAGAGTAGAAGAACTTTTAAACAAATATGATTGGATGACACATCGTGAAGTTGAGGGTGGTACTCCTATGCCAGATAATATTAAAACTTATCGTGCTAATTTGAGAGCAGAAAATAATACAAAAGAAATTGAAATTAATAGTATAACAACTATGGATGATTTCATTGCTTACGACATAACATATAAAACTGTTATTTAACAAGGAGATAAGAGATGGCAGTTGTAATAGATGGTGATGGTACAATAACAGGTGCTACCGTAAATTGGGTTAATTTAGGTACTGATTCTATTGTTGAAGGTGATATTGCAACAGATGCAGTTACTGCTACCGAACTAAAGGATAATGCTGTTGTTACGTCAAAGCTAGCCGATAGTGCAGTTACAGGTGGAAAAATAAATGTTGGTGGATCCATAGTTAAAGGGGATGTTTTTTATGCTAGTGGGGCAGGTACATTGGCAAAACTACCGAAGGGTACTCAGGGACAAGTCTTGACTATGGGTGGTGATAATGTACCAGAATGGACTACACCAGTAACTGCTAAAAATCAATGGGAATGGATTGAAACACATACAGTCACTTCATCTTCAGGAAGCTATATTAATATGCTTCAGAATAATGTTGACTTAGGATATGATTATATGCTTACATGGAGAGATATTCGACAAGGTAGTGACTTGGAACTCAAGATGAATATTATGACAGGTGCTACTCCTACAGCACTTACTTCTACTTATACAGGAACAACTCATTTTGCATACAATACAACTCATACAGCTATTCGTGAAATTACATCCTATATAAATTTATCACATACTAATACATTTACAGGTGCTGAGGCAGGAGATGCTCATTTTGGTGAGTTTACATTTATGGATCCTGCAAGACCATATCAAAAAGCAATGTTTGGTACTAGTGGTCAACGTAATGTGAATATGGGAGAAGTTTATACTTCGCATCACCATTGTTGGAGTACAAATGTAGAACCAATGACAGGAATACGAATTGGTGATGGCTCTAATTCTTTTAAAGGACCTGAGGTTCACCTTGGTGGTACAAATAGTCCAAAATTTATTATCTATCGAAGAAAAATTAGTTAATTAAACTGTATAAATATAAGAAAGAAACATTGGAGATAAACGAATGCCACAAATAGATTTAGATGGACTCAATTCACGATTATATATTAATGAATTGCGTAGCCAATCTACTTCAACTATTATAGTACCGAGTTCTACAACTTTAACTGTAGATACTTTAGCACTTACTAAGTTAGAAGGTAATGTTACTGTAGCTGCAGGTCACAGTATAACTGTTGCAGATGCTACTGGATTAAATGTTGGAGGAGCTCAACTTAAAGCTGGTGGTGTAAAGGCATGGGAAAATAAAAGTGCTCATTTTACAGCAGAAGCAGGAAAGTCATATATGGTTGATACAACCAGTGCTGCAATTAATGCAACATTACCAGCCGGTCCTGATTATGGAGATACAGTTATTTTTCTAGATATGGCAGGAACTTTTGATACAAATGTTTGCTGTGTGTTAGGTAATGGGGAAAAAATACAGAGAGTTGCAAGTCAAGATGTGGATCTTGATGAAGAAGATGCTTATGTAGAATTTATTTATAGTGGTGGAACAAACGGATGGTTGATTGGTACTCATACTACCGTATAATTTAAAAGGAAAAATTAAATGGCATATATTGGTCGAGGAATACAATGGGGTGAATTTGCAAAGCAAAGCATCGGTACAGGTGTTAATACTCCACTCTTTGATGGTTCTGAAACAGGTCCTTGGGCTTTGGATTTCTCGTCTAATGAAAATAGTTTATTAGTTGTATTGGATGGTCAAATTCAAGAACCGGGTGTTGATTTTACTGTAGCCACTGGAACGACGAATTTTAATTTTATAACAGCACCAGCAACAGGTAAGAATTGTTATATAATTTATCTTGGTCAAGAATTAACTAGTATGTCTAATCCTTCAATGGCAGACTTGCAAGCAGCGATTGATGCAGCTGAAGTAAATATAACTAACTCCACCGTTGATGAAGCTATTGCGTATTCATTAGCATTTGGATCGCTGGGATAATAAAGGAGAAGTAATAAATGGCAAACGTATTTAAATTAGTTACAAAGTCAGGAGCTGCAACCTCAGCAGGTACGGCTCAAACCATTTTCACTGCGACAACTAAAACAGTTCTTTTAGGTATCTCAGTAGCTAATCTTCTTAGTAATACTATTACTATGGATATAGAAATGGAAAGCACAAGTGCAGCGCCGAGGAATAATGCAAATAATGTTTATATAGGTAAAGGGATACCTGTACCTTCTGGTGCTTCATTGAATGCATTGACAGGAAAAATTATTATGGAAGCTTCTGATGTTTTAAAAATAACATCATCTTCGGATAATTCAATTGATGTTGCTTTAAGTCTTATGGAGATTAACTAATGCCGTTGGATAAATTAGATATTGCAATGCTGGAAGATGTTGGAACTGGTGCTGACCAGTTGGTGCAATTAGATAGTAATGCAAAGCTACCCGCAATAGACGCAAGTAATTTAATAAACATTCCCGCAGCTAATCTTACCGGACCTTTGCCCGCCGGTGATGCATCTGCATTTACCAATCTTACTGCAGCTAATATTAATGGAACAATTCCCGATGCTGCTTTTCCTGCAATTCTACCTGCACGTAATGCACAAGCATTAACAAATCTTAACGCAGCTAATCTTAGTGGAACTATGCCAGCTGGTATGACCTTGCAGGGCAGTGGTGCCTTAATTACTGGTTTAGTTGCTTCAGAACTTTCAGGAACATCTTCCGCTATTGATGGTAATGCTATAACTAATCTTAACGCGGCCAATCTTACAGGGACAATAAATTCAGGTATTACTTACGCTGGTGATGGCGGTCCTTTAACAAATCTCAACGCAGCTAATCTTACAGGTACAATTAATTCTGGGATTACTTATGCGGGGGATGGTAATCCATTAACAAATTTAAATGCTAGTAATCTTGGAACAGGTACAATTCCAGACGCACGTTTCCCAGCAACACTTCCTATACTTGATGGAAGCAAACTAACTAATGTTGCGGCCAATATTGTAGGTGATGGTTCTGCATTAACAAATTTAACAGCAGCTAATATTAACGGAGTAGGTACATTACCTAGTGATCGACTTATTGGCCAGTTGCCTGCCCTTGATGGAAGTCAATTAACAGGAGTGCAAGCCTCACTGACTGGTGATGGTAGTGGACTAACAAATTTAGACTCTGCCCAACTTACAGGAACGTCTGCTGCTATTGATGGTAATGCTATAACAAATGTTAATGCAGCCAATCTTACAGGGACAATAAATTCAGGTATTACATATGCGGGAGATGGAGGTCCTTTAACTAATTTAACTGCTGGTAATCTTATTGGTGCATTACCCGCATTGGATGCGGGTCTTTTAACTAATGTACCAGCTGGTAATCTTACAGGGACTGTACCATTATCAAATTTAGTTGTTAAACAAGTAAAAACTTATACAAAAGCAAATGCATTTTCCACTTCTTCAGATACCTTTGTTGATGTAACTGATATGGAAATTAGTATTACGACAACAGCTGCTAATAGTAGGCTTCTTGTTTTTGGTCATCTCGCATGTAGTGCTACTTCAAACTATAGTTGGGGTGGTTGGCATATGAGATTAACAAGAGATGGTACCGCAATGACAGTTGGAACAGATACTACAAGTGGAAATGATGAACAGGGTGCAATGGGTGGTCTTACTAGAAGTGATCCACTTCATGCAACACATCCTGTGCCGTTTCACGAGATTGATGTTCCTGCCGTTGTTACTAATACTACATTAGTTTATAAAGTACAAGTTGCAGCAACACATTTATTTACAGGTTCAACTTGTACTGTTTATGTTAATAGATCAGCATCACCCGGTGCATCAAATGGTTCTGGTACAGGTATTTCAACTATTACAGTTTTGGAGGTAGCAGCATAATGAGAGATCAGGCTATAAGAATTGCACATACTGATGTTGTAACAATAGATGATGAAATTACAGCATTTGATAAGGATGGTAATAAAATTACCCTTGATGAAGATAAAATTAAAATAGAACTTGATAAACTAACAGCGGATTATGATGCTACTGAATATCAAAGAAAACGAGTTGTAGAATATCCTCCGATAGCAGATCAATTAGATATGTTATGGCATGCTATGGATGATGGTACATTAACAAAAGTAGACACTTTTTATAATGTAAATAAAGCCGTAAAAGATAAATATCCAAAGGAATAATAAATGAGTTACTATCTAGGTTACGAACCGACACAAGGTGATGCTATAATCGACACGTTTACGTGCGATGGTATTACGGACATTTATACTTTAAGTCAATCACCAGCATATCTTCATACTCTTGAAGTTTCAGTTGGTGGTTTAATTCAGAGCTTTGATGCATTTAGTTTACTCACCTCTAATGGTGGTCGTGATATCCAAGTACCGGGTGTTGCTATGGATACAAAAATAATTGTAAGACAGCATGGTGAAAAGTATGCAGTTGGTACTGTTTCAAACAATACAATATTGTCAACCCATATTCAAGACAATGCTGTTACTACTACAAAGATTCTTGATAATGCTATAACCAGTCCTAAAATACTTTCTTTAGATGCTACTAAACTAACAGGTCTTCAACCGGGTGTTACTCCCGACGGATGGAGTTTACAGTATGGTAAATGGCAACCAACCCTAACGACACATGGTACCGTGGAGTCTAATAAATCATACTATGTCGATACAAGTAGTAATGCATATATAAATTCATTTCAAGATTCAAGTGGTACTACGGAACAAGCTATAGATGAGAGTTTTCAAGCACACACAGTTCATTGGTGGGATGCTGGTTCTTTAACAAATAATGATCCTCCTGCTTCAATGATTGATACTGTAAATTATAAAGTGGGTGCTAAGTCAATGTATTTTGATAATTCACTTTCACAAAATATTCAAATAGCAGAAGTTGGTTTTGACCATGAAGATTGGACTTTTGGAACTGATCCTTTTACAATTGAAATGTGGATACGACCAGAGAGGTTTGATAATAAAGCTATGATTGGATTTGCAGGTCATAGTATGGAAATGAGATTGGACATGGATGCTGCTGATGTAGATGTAGGACATCTTGTGTGGCAAAGTAATGTTGGGACTTATCATGCGTCGACTAAAGACAGCGGTACGAATATATTAGCTCGTGGCCAAGACGGCCAAACGCATGGTCTTATAAAAAAAGATGAATGGGCTCATGTAGCTGTTACTAGAAATACAAATAATGGTATGACAATGTGGGTTAATGGTATTAATGCATATTCCAGCTGGAATATGGGAAAGCACCCCACCCAAGATGATGCATACGGTCATTACCAAATGGATAATTTTAGTGCTGCTGATGCTTTAAGAACCGCAGGAACATATACTAATGTAACAGGTACAAGTGATGGAACATCACTTGGAAACCCCAGTAATGGTAATAATGATGGTATATTGCCAACAGTAGGAACATTTGATATTGTTGTTAACGGTTCAGGTAATGTTACAAATGTATATGTTAGGACACCCGGTCGAGGACATAGAATTGACGATACAATTACAATTGCAGATGCTGATTTAGGTGGTGGTGGAGCCGCAGACTTTACAATGGATGTGCAATATTTTACTCCGACATCAGGTTCTGGAAATATAGCAGTTGATAATACTGATTATACAACTGGTGGTGGTGGTCTTGTAATTGGTAATGATTCAAGTAATAATTATTTTAAAGGTAATATAGATCATGTTCGTATTTCAAAAGTTGCAAGGTATGGGGGAACACGGTCTGATGGAAACGATAGTACAGTAAATTTTACACCACCAACAGAACCTTGGAAACCAGATGAAGATACGTTGTTAATACTTAATGTAGATGATGCACGAATGCCATTCACTGCTGGTATTGACCATAGTACTGGTGGGACTAATGGTAAAGCAGGTGCTCCAGCAATTGATTCGGATATAACAAAGTTTGGATCATCTTCTCTTAAACTTGGTGGAGCGGTGGCCACCGGAGTTACCACTACTGGGCCAGGAGGAGATTTTATAAAACAAGCTGCGTCCGACAAGTGGAATTTTGGTACAGGAGATTTTACTGTAGAGTCTTGGATTTATAAAACTGAAGATCAGGATCAGCCAATTGTAGGTAATACTACTGCAGCAATAGGGCCAGGGAATAACAGTTGTTGGAGAATGAAAACTGGTACTATTAATGGAACACATACTAATTTGAAATTTGGAACTGGCGGAACAGACCATATTACTAGTCATACCGATCATAATTTTACTTTACATGAATGGCATCATGTAGCTGCTGTTAGAGAGGGGGGAACCTTATCTCTATATATAGATGGTGTATCTGCACAAACTCCAGTTTCTAATACAACTGATTATAATCAACGTAATGAATTGTGGGTTGGTGCAGCACATGATTTGTTGACAACTAGTATGTATACTGGTTATATTGATGATTTAAGAATTAGTAATGTTGCAAGATATTCGGGAGCGACTTTTTCATTACCTACTGAAGGTCATGTTACTGATTCCAATACATTGACTTTACTTCGCATGGAACCAAATCAATTAAATATAACTTTACCTCCTTCTCCGATTGCAAGCGATGTAATAAATATTTGGGATATTGGAGGTCAATGTGGAACCAATCCAATTCACCTTTTAAGAAATGGAAAGAAAATAAAAAAGCTAACTGATACTGTAGCACTTGACCAAGATGGTATTTTTGCAAGCTTAATTTATAAAGACGAAACATATGGGTGGTTAATTAAGACTTAATATTATTTTTATATGAAGGAGTGATGGTAATGAGAATTAGAAATATATGTATTGTTGGTGGTGGTAGTGCAGGATGGATGACAGCGGCGACTCTTACGAAGATGTTGCCTGATATGAATGTTACACTTATTGAATCGAAAAATATAGGTACAGTAGGTGTTGGTGAATCAACATTAACTTATATTAATCGTTTTTTACAGTTACTTGGTCTTAAAGATGAAGATTGGATGTCGTATTGTAATGCGACATATAAAACATCAATCAAGTTTACAGATTTCGCTGATAAGGGACACTCATATCATTATCCATTTGGCATAAGAGATATGTCAGATGCGGGTAATATAGCAACTTGGTATTATTGGAAACTGTTAGATCCAAAGATAGACAATTATAGTTTTGCAGAATATTACCATCCTGTCATTACTATGAGTGACCAAAATAAAATGACACTTAATGAGGATGGTATGGTAAGAGCATTTGATTTTCATAATGCTACTGCCTATCATATGGATGCAACACTCTTTGGTCAGTATTTAAAAGAGAAAATTGCTTTACCGAATGGATTAAATTATATTACTGATGACGTAATTAAAGTTAATCAGAATGAAGATGGGTCAGTAAAAAGTTTATCAACCAAAGAGAATGGTGAACTAGAAGCAGATTTATATGTTGACTGTACTGGGTTTAAAGCTTTATTGTTAAGTGAAACATTAAAGGTTCCATTTATTTCTTTTAATGATTGTCTTATGAATGATAAAGCAATAGCAACAAGACTTCCATATATTAATCCTGATAAGGAAATGGAATGTGTTACAAATTGTACTGCAATCGAAAGTGGTTGGGTTTGGAATATACCGCTGTTCAATCGAATAGGAACAGGGTATGTATATTCTAGTAAATTTGAAACACCAGAATCAGCAGAGAAACAATTTCGACATCATTTAGCTGGTGGTAATGGTAACATGGTTATTGGTGATAAAGAAAGAGTTGATAATGCAGAATTTAAACACATTGATATACGACATGGAGTACATGAAACATCTTGGAAACATAATGTTGTAGGAGTTGGACTTGCAAGTGGATTTATTGAACCATTAGAGTCTACGGGTTTATTGTTAACACATGAAAATATTATATTTTTATTAAGAACATTAACCCGCAAAGATGGTAATGTAAATAAAATAGATAAAGATATGTTGAATTACTCCGTGAGAGAATGGATTGGAGGTATGAGAGAATTTGTTTCACAACATTATGCTTTATCATCCAGACATGATACACCCTATTGGAAGCATGTTACAGAAGAAATAAGTTATGATTTAGGTCCTCTTGGTATTTCTAATGATGGTGCGCATGCACCAGTAACTACAAGTGCAGACTTAACTAGAAGATTAAATAAAACATTTGAGTTTAGTCCAGAAGATATGACTGGTTTATTATATATAGCTACAGGGAATGGATATTCACCATTATCATTAATGAATCATATGCATTTGGAACCAGAGATGTGGGATCAGATGAAAGAAGATCAAGTACGGCAAAAAGATCAATATAAGAATTTTAAAGAAAAATTACAAGTTCGTTTGGATCAATTACCAACACATTATGAGTTTTTAAAAGAAAATATCTATAATTAAGATTATAAATATTATAAATAACAGTAAAGGAAGATTGCAAGGATGGCACTAACAAAAATACATAACAGTAATATTGGTGAATCATTTACCGAGATGTATGGTCTTCTAATGGAAGATGATCATTCGTATGGATGGGCGACGAATCTTAAGGTTCAACATACTGCTGGAGGTGCGGATGCGGTTTCAAAGGCTGAATACGATGCAATGCTTGATGTATTTTGGGCATCTGCCGGTTATGAATTTTCAATAGAAAATGGTCATTTCATCATCACCATATAATTTGAATAATATAAAAAGGAAATTAAACAATGGCTAAAATAGATCTAGGAAAGATAAATTTTGTATTTAGAGGAACATGGGCTGCCCTTACTTCTTATACTGAAAGAGATGTAGTTGTTTATACGGATAGTAATATAACATCTACATATGTATGCATAACTGCCGTTGGATCTTCCACTGTTGGTGATAATCCTAGTGTTCTAGGTGTGGCGGATGCAAATTGGGCTTATATGGCTAAAGGGGTGACTGATGCTCTTGGTGCAATGCCACAAGGTGCTAAAGGTGGTGCATTAGTATCAGATGGTGACCCTAATCAAACTTTTACTGTTGGTAATACATATCCTGCATGGACTGATGCAGCAGTTGCAACTAATGCACTTAACGGAAAAGCATATTTTTGTGATACGTCAGCAGCAGCATGGACAATGACATTACCTGCCGCACCAACAGCCGGTGATACAATTTGGATTGTAGATGCTAAAGGAACATTTGCTACTAATAACTTAACACTTGCCGGTAATGGAAAAAACATACATAGACAAGCTGCAGATGTTACGATGAATATTAGTGATGTTTCTAAAATGTTAATTTATCATAATGCAACTAATGGTTGGATAATAACAGGATAATTGGAGAACAAAAACAATGGTTGACTTAAGCGAATTACTTGTATCGATACATCCCACAGGAACACCACCTGTAAAAGAATTTTATGTTTTCAATTCCAATCATTGGAATGTTAATAATGGTGGCTGTTGTTACCAATGGACAGTACCTGCAAAAACAACTTTTATTAAATTTGAAATTATAGGTGGTGGTGGACCCGGTGATTCATCATCAGCAGGTGATTGGGGTCCGGGTGGATCAGGTGGAAATTACGCTTCTAAATCTATATATGCTTCAGGAACTTGTATACAAGGTGGAAGTAATTTTGAAACAAGGACTGGTGCTGGTGAAAGTGGATTTACTTGTGGTACTTGTTGTACCACCAATGGTTCTAACAGGCCATGTGTAAGTCAAGAGGGAACTTGTGTGTTATCTCCAAACATAGATACTGGAACTGCAGTTTATACTATATGTGCAGCAGGAACATCAGAATGTTCATGTTGTCTTTGTTGTCAGGATTTTCCGTGTAGGCATGGTTGTCCATCATATGTAAATGGACCGGGATTAGGTACAACTACTGGAACATATCAAGATGCTGATATAAATTTTTGTGTATTAGGTGGAACAGGCGGAACTCATTTTTGTGATACACGATGTAGTTGTTATAATTGTTACATAGCCGGACAATGTTGTCACGATTATGATAATCAAGGATGGAAACGATCCACGTGTACTTGTGGTTTTGGTTATGACCAATTCTTTGCAGGAACTGCGGGTTATGTTCAAAATGGTTATTCTTGCAATAGTCATATGTCTACTGGACCCGGTAGTCCTAGCGGACCTTTTAGTACACCTGGTTATATCTCTGGTGATTATTGTGCATGTAATATGGCTTGTTGTTCAGGTCATAGTGTGTGGCCAGGCGGCGGAGGAATTTCTTTCTCAGATGATGATGTTTGTGGATATGGTGGTTTCGGTGCAGGTGGAATGGTTAAAGTAACATATCAATAATGGAGATATAATGGCATTCCCAGAGATAAAAAAAGAAGTTACATATAAGATTCCAAATGAAAGATTTGGAATGGATGATTCTGAAGGTAAGACATCTAAAATGACCTATACCGGTCCTTCTAGATTAGTATTATATATGGACAAAGAAACTCATAAAGTTGTTGATTCGTGGCATCCCGATGAGGTGCCAGAACAACCACTTCCATTACATTTGTATACATTAGAACTTAATTCTGATACAAGTGAAAATATATTACGAATGATGTTGTTGTGGGGTGGTATTCCGATAACAAAACTTTATGAAGTTGCTGTAGGGCCTGATACTGAACCAAATGCTCGTGTTGTTGATCCAACGGATGTTCGTGAAGTTTATCGTATTCCTGTAGATGATTGGGATGGTGAAAAATGGTTACCCTTACAATATATTAATCATCATAAAAATTATTCTGACAATCGAGCTGATGATGGATTTGATTCGTGGACATGGGATTTAGTAAGAGCTAAACGTAATCATGCCTTAGGGGAGTCGGACAATTCAGTAAATGAGGATATGCCAGCTGACTTAAAAGATAAATGGTTAGACTATCGTAAAAAATTAAGAGATTTACCAGCCGATTGGGCGGATGTACCTGTAGATTTAATTAGAGAACCAAGAGCACCAGATGATGATTCACCAGACATGATGTTGGATGATCCAGATCAACCATATATAAAAATTGCAGATAGAACTGATGAGGATAAACTAATGTTGAAACAATTTGTTAAAGGAGTAAAATAAATGGCTTGGATTAATAAAACCATAACATATAAAGTTCCTAATCAACGCCATAGTATGGATGACTCAGAAGGTAAAACATCCACAGATGTATACCATGGGCCTAGTAAATTAATTCTATGGTTATGTAAAACAGATAAGACAGAAGGTGAAGATTATGGTAAAAATGATATTATGCATGTTTGGGATGCAGATGATATGACTGAACGGCCAATGCCGCTTGATTGTTATCAAGTTGAATTAGATGCTACTGAAAGTGATGAAATGGCATTACGTGCTGGGATGTTAGCGCCTAAAGGTGGACATGAAGACCATGAAGCACAACGTCATGGTGATGTATGCGCCGGACTTTGTTTTAAGAAACCTAAACTTTATGAAGTTGAATGTGGACCTGTCGATCAAGACAATAAAATTATACCTGATCCTTCACATATTATGGAAGTTTATGCTAAACAGGATATAGCAATTAATGCATATAATCCAGCTACTGGTACATGGAAACCTTTAAAATATAGAACTGGGACAACAGAAGATCGTACTGATGATAGTATTAGAACAATTAGAAATGGACATTTAAGTGGTTCTGATAATATGTTTAATGAGGATATGCCAGCGGAAATGAAACAAGAGTGGTTAGATTGGCGACAGAAATTGCGAGATTTACCTGCTGATTGGGCAGACGTACCAAATGAATTTATTGTTTTTCCAAGAGAACCCGGAACAATAGAGAATAGATATTCTGAGGATTCAGATAAAGATGATGTTGTTTGGATTAAAGATAGATCAGATGCTGATGCAGATGCACTGAAACAAATAGAAAACATTGCAAACGTAGGATAACTTAATGGTAGATTTAACTGATCTTTTAGCTTGGCAAGCACCACCAGAATTACCTTCAGCTGGAGAAAAAACATTTCATATTTTCAATGATTGTTGGTGGACAGTATCTAATGGTGGTTGTTGTTTAGAATGGACAGTACCGACTGGTACAAAAAATATTAAATTTGAATTAGTAGGTGGTGGAGGACCTGGTGGCTCATCAGGTGGAGACCATGATGGTGGTATCGGTGGACAAGGTGGGGCTTATGCAGTTAAAACTCTCAGTACTACACCTGGTGGTGGTGGATGGGTACAACCTCCCGATGTTATTGTTTCTGGTGGTGGTGGTTCAAGTTTTGCAGCTACTGTAGCAGTTTCACAAGGAAAATTAACAGATTTTACTATTACGAATGGTGGAACTGGATATACTTCAATACCAGAAGTTTGTTTTCGTGGTAGTACGAATCACGGTGTTACAAACGGAAACAGTAATTCTTTTCAACATGGCCAAAGCGGAAGAGTCACAGGAACCATAGAAGGTGGTGTAATAACAGCCATGTCAATGACGCCAGATTTTTGTTCAACTGCAGGAAGTGAATCTGTTTATCTTTTGTGTGCAGGAGGAACGTCTTGTTGTAGTTGTTGTTGTAGTTGTAACAAAAATTGTAAACATGGATGTACTTCATATGCAACAGGAGATGGATTACAGAATTTTTGTGCTGTTGGAGGAGAAGGCGGAGAAACAAATTGGGATGTATTTTCTAACTGTTATAATTGTCATACTAATAGTGCACAATGCTCTCTTGGAAATTATAATGCTGGTTGGGTTTCTTATCAATGTGCTGCAGATCAATTTTGGGGAGCAGATTACGGCTTCAGTGGTTCACCGGGTGGATGGTTTAAAGCGTATGATTGTTGTCAATATTCGTTTTCATATGCTGGTTCACCACGAGGACCATTTTCTAGTGGAGGTTTAGATGCCATGATGAACTCTTTTTGTTCTGGTGGAATATCTTGTTGTATGGCACATAGTTCATTTCCGGGCGGAGGTGGAGGAGGTCGTTCAGTTGGAGCTGGCACAGGTTGTGTAGCCGTTTGGGGTAATGGTGGATTAATTAAGGTAACATATCAATGAGTAAATATATTAAAGGAGAGAAATCATGGCAGTAGTCAGTTTTAAAACACTCATGGGCGCAACGGCGGCTACACCAGTAGTAAAAGAATTTACTATTTTTAATAGAAATCACTGGACAGTTACGAATGGTGGCTGTTGTTTACAATGGACAGTACCATCTGGTGTACAGATGGTTAAGTTTGAAATTTTAAGTGGTGGTGGGCCAGGTGGTTCATCTGGTGGTGACCATGATGTTCCTATGGGCGGACAAGGTGGTAATTATGCAATGATACAACTTTTTGCTTCAGATAGTGAATTTACAGCAGGTTCTTCACAATATACTTTGTGTGCAGCAGGAACTTCAAATTGTTCATGTTGTTGTCATTGTTGTTCAGCTTGTAGAGATGGTTGTACATCATATGTTACGGGAGATGGTTTAACAAATTTTTGTGCAGTAGGTGGTCGTGGTGGATCAAACAGCTGGGATAAAATGTCTAATTGTTATAATTGTGGATTAGCTACTCAATGTAATCTAGGTACTTATAATGAAAATTGGATAACAAACGCAACTAATCCTGGTTTTTGTGGTATACCAGAAACACCAACAGAAAAGAGTATGGGATATACGGGAACTACAGGACACTCATATCATGGTTACAGTTGTTGTTCTCATGTTTTTACAACAGCTGGTGGACCCACAGGCCCATTTGCAGTTAGTTATACTGGTCAAGGTTCTAGTTGGTGTACGGGTAATTATAGTTGTTGTTCTTCACATTCAATGTTTCCAGGTGGAGCCGGAGTAGGAGTAGGACATGCAACATCAAGTGCTTGTTGGGGTCATTGGGGAGCAGGTGGATTAGTAAAAGTAACTTATCAATAAAAAGGATGAAAAATAATGGCGATATATAAAACATTACTTACATATAGAATACCTGATGAACGTCATGGGCAGGCTGATGTGTTGGGCAAAACTAGTACTATACAATATGAAGGTCCAGAAAAATTAATTTTATGGTTAACTAAAGATGAAAATAATTGCTTTGAAAAAGCTAATCGTTTAGAAGATGTATGGGATGCAGATGATATGACTGAACGACCAATACCCGGACATTGCTATCAAGTTGAATTAGATGCTAAAGCAGGTGATAAGGAATGTATTATAGCGGGATTAATTGGACCTAGTACGGAGGATTCTAATCCATTCGGTTATTTGAAACGCTATGAAATAAAGGTTGGTCCTGATGATATGCCTAATTCATTTGTAACTGATCCAACTTCACCATTTGAAGTTTATTCAAAAGCAGATTTGAATGAGGACTTGTATGATCCCGATACAAAACAGTTTAAGAATTTAGTTTATAAAGAAGCGTGTGATGAAGTAACAGATGATAAAGTAAGATTAAGAAGAAATAATATTTTAGAAGCTACTGACCATAAAGTTGCAGCTGATGATGTTCCTGCTGATATTAGGAAAGGCTGGGAAGAATACAGACAAAAATTACGAGACTATCCAGCAACATGGAAGGATGTACCTAATGAATTAATTCCATGGATTAAGTCACCTGAAGAAGATCATCCACACAAAGGTCATCCTCCGTATTCTATAAAAACAGATCCTACGATTGTTAGTATTGAAGATAGAACTCCTGAAGATAAAAAAGCAATAGAACAAATGTGGCCGATTGCTGGAGTTGATGAAAACGCTCCATAAGGTCTTATAAATAATTATGTAATTATTATTAATAGTTTTCTTGAGGTGAAAAATTATGAGTGGTCGTTCAAAAGCATTTTTTATTAATGGTGGAGCAGGTCGTGTTCTTTGTTCTATCCCCGCATTAGAAAGATACGCAGAAGATTCAGGTGATAAAGATTTTGTTATAGTATGTGAAAGTGGAATGGATTTTTATCGTGGTCATCCTACCTTACATAAACACGCTTTTGAAGTTTGGCATAAAGGCCTTTTTGAAAGTCATCTAAAAGATAAAGATATTGTTACACCAGAGCCATATAGAGTCAACGAATACTTCAATCAAAAATGTAGTTTAGCACAAGGTTTTGATATTCTTATTAATGAATTGAATGAACCTCGTGTCCTTCCCCATCCTGAAATTAATTTAAATAAAGAAGAATTAGTTAAAGGGTTTCAAACAATCCAAGAAATTAAATCTGGAACTAAAAAAGATAAAATTTTAGTTATCCAACCTTTTGGTCGATCTGTTCAACAGGTGGGTCCTGCTGTATATGATGCAACTTCACGATCTATAGAATCAGCAAATGTTGTTGAGATTGTTCAACAATTAAGAAAAGAATATGGGATTCTGGTGATGTCACAAGTACCAATAGATATACCAGAAGATAAAGATCATACAATTGCTGTACCTAAAGAACCTAATTTAAGATTGTGGGCGGCAATGATATATAATGCAGATCATTTTCTTGGATGTGATTCTGTAGGACAACATATTGCTAAGGCACTTAATAAAACAGCAACTGTTATTATTGGGTCAACTTATCCAATAAATATTTCTTATCCAGATGATAAAGATTTCGATATTATAGACATTGGTAAAGACAAACGGGTATATTCACCTATTCGTCTTACTATGGATGATGAGAAGGATCGTGCTAATAATGATTCTATTGTTATGGATGAAAAGGAAATAAAACTTGTTGTAGATACAGTAAAGAAACGGATGGGTAAAGGATCTAAATTTGAAGGTAAAGTTGAACCTCATGTACATACTAATAAATGTAGCCATAATGACCATTCTACTTATACTAAACCAGCTCCTGTTAATATACCAGAAGGTATGAAATTGAAGGAGGATAATGGATGAGTCAATGGATTGCGGGTATTTCAAGAGGACATAATGCTAGTATATGTTTATTAAAAGATGGTGAAATAGTTTTTGCTGTAGAAGAAGAAAGATTAAGTAGACAAAAATATGACGGCGGTCCACATGCTTGTATGGTTAAAATTCTAGAGTATACTGATAAACTAGATTATTTAATTATAGCACATACACAACCAGATGAAAGTCACGTTGAATTTTCCGGTGGTGATGTATATAGTGGACTTGCAAGAAAGTTACGTCTTATAGACGATATGAATAAACAAGTCTGGCATATGGATAGATGGCATCATAAGATGCATGCCGCTTGTGCTTTTTATCGTTCTGGTTTTGAATCTGCAGTTGCATTAGTTGTAGATGGTGCTGGCACATATATTCCTATGGAAATAAATGGCGAGCAAGAGATGACATGGGAACTTGAATCAATTATAGATTGTTCTTATCCTGCAAAATTTAAAACACACTATAAACATCTCGGTGGTAGGGGACCTTGGAATGGTACCATACAACCTGAGTTTCCTGCTGAAAGAGAAAATGAAAAAGGTACTCTTGAACTTTGTCTGGATGATTCTGCTGGTATTGTAAAAGCATATGAGGCAGTAACACGGTACTGTGGATGGAATCCCATTGAAGCAGGTAAGACAATGGGACTGTTTCCATACGGAGAACCTTGTGATAAATTTCCAGAGATTTATAGTGATGGTGGTGGGGGAAGATGGAAAACAGCAGATCGTAATTTAATTACTCCAACATATCCAAACGGTGCAGTTGTAAATGAGGGAAGGTGGGAATATTTAAATGATCCTGATCCAGTAGAAGCTACCCATGATGTTACTAGATTACAAAATCGTAGAAATATGGCTTATGCTGTACAAACAGAATCTCAACAAATGGTTCTTGATTTAATTCGCAAGTCAGTTGAAATGAGTGGTAATAAAAATGTTGTATTGTCTGGTGGTTATGGATTAAATTGTGTTGCCAATTATTGGTATCTTGGACAATTAAAAGATGAAGATATTAATTTATATGTTGAACCTATTTCAAATGATGCGGGCACTTCTATAGGTGCAGCGTTATTTGCTCATCACATGATTACTAAAGATGAAAAGGTTAAAGAATATGCTGATAGTTTATTCTTAGGTCCGAAGTATAAATATACAGATGAGGAAGTAGAAAACATAGCTAAAAAATATAATGGAACTACAAAAAAAATATATAGTGAAGATGCAGTTAAATTAATATTGAAAGGAAATATTGTTACACTCTTTCAGGGTAGTTGTGAGAATGGTCCAAGAGCATTAGGAAACCGTTCAGTTCTTTTTGATCCTCGTACAGAGGATGGTAAGGCTTATGTTAATAGTGTAAAACGTAGAGAATATTTTAGACCATTCGCAGGGACTATATTACATGAATATGCAGATGAATGGTTTGATATGAGGGGTTTAAAAGAATCTCCTCATATGATGTATGCGATGTATTGTAATAAAGGGTATCAAGAGAAAATTCCTGCTATTGTTCATGTAGATGGTACGTGCCGTATTCAAACTTTGAAAAAGGAACAAAATCCTGTATTTTATGAAATGATAGAGGAGTTTAATACACAAACAGGAATTCCTATATTATTTAATACTTCCTTTAATTTAGGTGGTGAGCCATTAGTTGAATCCTTAGATGATGCTGTTAAAGCATTAGATACCAGTAGATTAGAATACTTATATTGCCCTGAAAATGACTTATTAATTGAAGTATTGAATGAAAAAGAGTAAAAGAGAGCATTATAGTATTATAAATATTGGTATAAATATTTAAAGGAAACAGGATGGCTACTATTACAAATTACAATATAGATCAGGGATCTGACTGGAGCACGATAGTTACTGCTAAGGATTCATCAGGGGCTGTAATTGATTTATCCAATCATACTATTACCTCCCATATAAGAAAGAATTATACTTCCACCGCCTCAACTGCTATTTCCGCTGATGCATTAGTTCCGCCGGAAGGAACACTTATTTTGAATTTGACATCTGCTGTTTCGGCTGCGATGAAATCTGGTTATTATTATTATGATGTTGAAGTAACTACCGGTAGTATAGTTACACGAATCCTAGAAGGTAAAATACATTTACGACCAGAAGTGACTAAAGTCTCAGAATAGGGGAATAATAGATGACACAGTATATAGGTAATGAACCATTTTTTGGTTTTATAAAAGCAGAAGAACATATATCAGTAGGAGGAACACAATATACTTTGGGTAGAGTAGCACCAAGCACAGCTTCTATAGAAGTTGTTGTTAATGGCGTTGTAAAACGACCAAGTGAATATACTCTCACCGGAAAAACTTTAACCCTCGCTGGTGTCCCTGTTGATGATGTTGTTATGGTTAGGTTCTTAACTACAACCGGAACACATTCAACTTATACACAAACATCACTTGCTGATGATATTGTAACAAGTAGCAAAATTCTTGATGGTGCTGTTACTAACGATCATATCGTATCAGTAGATGCTTCAAAGTTAACTGGTGGTTTTGGTGGATCTTTTCATCAAGATACATTTACGGGTGATGGTACTACATTCGAATATACATTAACTCAAGACGTTGTTGTTGTCAACAATTCAGCTCCATCAATCATAGTAACAGTTAGTGGTATTCATCAGTTTTCTCCAGATCATTATACGTTATCAGGAACTGGTAACAGAATAATGACTTTTAATACTGCACCCGCTGATACAATACTTATTACTGTACAATATTTAGGTCTTGTAACAGATATTGGTGTTCCTTCTGGTGGTACACTAACACCATCAATGTTTTCTCCCGGTACGATCCCTGTTAAAAACAGCACAAACCCTACCGCTACTTCAGCTGAAACTAATGGTTATCCTATCGGTACAGAATGGATTAATACTACTGATGGTAATATTTTTATTTTAACTGATGCAACGGTAGGAGCTAATGTTTGGTTAGGTATGTCTCAGCGTTTTGATACATTAGGATCAATGGTTGGTGGACAGCGCGGGGCGGTTATTACTTGTGATGCAAATGGAAATTGGGTTGTATTGGCGCCGGGCAGTGCGGGACAGAAATTAACCTCTGGTGGTTTTAATAAAGATGCGTCGTGGGTTGGAGGTTTCGCGGATACACTAAATAATAAAACAATAACATATTCAGTAACTGTTGATTCTAATAAGTATGCAATAGATACAGTATCACAAGATTCTATAACTTTGTATGAAGGAAATACTTATAAGTTTGATACAGCTAATGGTTCTAATGCAGGACATACACTTAAATTTGCAACTGCTGCAGATGCCGCTGGTAGTACAGAATATACAACTGGTGTAACAGAGGTTGGAACACCGGGTTCTGCTGGTGCATATACACAAATAGTTGTAGCTGCAGGAGCACCAGATTTATATTACTATTGTTCTAATCATGTAGCAATGGGTGGTACTGCAAGTACGACATCAAATATTCTAGTTGATTCTAATAATGATTATATAGTTGATACATCAAGTATTGCTAAAACTGTTCAACTACCTGCATCACCTTCTGCGGGAGATGTTATTAAATTTATAGATAAGACAGGATCTTGGGATACTAATAAATTTACAATTAATAGAAATGGTAAAAACATAAATAGACAAGCTTATGATTTAGTTTTAGAAAGTGGATCAATGATTGAGTTAGTATATGCGTCTGCAACTGATGGATGGGTACAGACCGATACTGATGGGGCTGATTGGAAACATCTTGTATTTGCTGACGGAGTAGTTACTACTACATATGCGGCTTCAGCATATGATTCTGGTGATAGAACAAGCGATATTACTGCAACAGAGTCTAGTTCACAAGTTTTCAATGGAGAACCACCAAATAATCTAGTTGATGGTGGTTTGTCTGCTAATAGTACTGATGGAGTAATGGGACAAGGTGCGAATGCCATAGCTGGAAAATGGGTAAATTTTGAATGGGAAACCAAACAAATTATTACAGAAATGACATTCTGGAATAATGAAACGGATACCGTGGTTATGGGTACATGGCAATGGCAGGGTTCAAACGATGGAACTAATTATACAAATATAGGTGCAGAATGGGATTGGAACAATACTTCTTATACTTCTGATAGTGGTAACTATAAAAAAGTATATACTGAATTGTCTGCCAATACTACAGGTTATAAGCATTATAGGATGTTAGGTGTTAGTGGAACCGTTACTAATACTAGTTGGTGGTTAGAATTATATTTTAAAACCCAAAACGGCACCGACTCTGCACCAACTTACGATGCTATTACTAATACTTCATATATGATTGATACGACAGCTGGTGCTTTTACAGTAAAACTACCAGCTAATCCAGCAATAAATGATTATGTTGATTTTACAGATCAAGCAACTAAATTTGCTACTAATAAACTTACTGTTGGAAGAAATGGAAAAAATATACAGACACTAGCTGAAGATTTAGAAATAAATGTTGCTAATACGTCTACCCGATTAACTTATACTGGAACCACGAATGGTTGGGTTTTATCTTAAAGGAGAAAATATAAATGAGTAATTTAAGTCAATTTCTTGGTGGGAGCTCGGGTTCTTCTGGTGGTGGTGGAGGAGGAGGCGACCATTATAGTAGTGATCCGTATGAACGAGCCGCTTGGTGTATCTTTAGTGCAAATCATACAACTTATAGAGGATATTATATTTACAATCATTATAATAGACCTATTACAACTTTTACTAATAACAACAATGATGGTTTTACTGGTTATGGTGGTACTGAGGTAAGTGAAGGTATGAACACTTTCATTAATTGTGGAAGTCATTCTGGTTCAAGTAGTGCTTCACATGGTAGTAATTCTGTTAGTGGTGGTACTGGTGATATAGGATCTATATCCCCTAATGGAACTAGTGGTTATATGGGTACACATGCTCTAGATCATCCTTATCATGTAATGTCAGCAAATGCCAATAGTTGTTGTTGGGTAGGAAATACTGATCCACAACGAAGAATGTTTAGAAGGGCTCAAAATGTTTGGGCAGGTGGACGTTCTCCTATGGAAGGATCAACATATAGTGTAAGTGCTAATGCATCTTCTTATCGAAATACTGCGAAAGATAGTAAACAGGGTTGGTATTTTGGTACAAGTTGTTCTCCAACAAACCGATTTGGTTGGAATACTAGTACTAATGATTCCCGAGGCAGTATGGGATATAATCAACGAACAAAGGTAATGGTTTTTGTTGATCGAAAAAATGATAGTACTAACAGATGGCATTGGTATAAAGATGTTCCACCTCCTAATCCAGAAGTTGATTGGAATTGGTGGAGAGAAAATGTAAAAGAATCAAATCACCGATGGACAGATGTACCTTATCAAATATACGATGGTGAAGATAGAGTGCGGAAGGTTATAACCGTATGTGATACTGGAGAAGTTTATGCATGTTATATGAGGCCTCATCAAGGGCAATATATTCAAGCAATTAATTTTACAAATGAAACTTATGGACAAAATACTGATTGTGGATATACCTTCAGAAAAGAATTAGATGCCCAAGGAAATAGAAATACTACGGATGTTAATTCGATAAAGAGTAGTATGAATAGTACTACAACATATGGTATTCCTAGTAATGAATGGCATGGTCTGCAATTTCAAATAACAAATGATGGCAGATATGTTATGACCATGAGTCCATATTATTATTATGGATCAGGAATGAAAATGTATGTTATTGATAGTGTAACTGGTGAATATCGTAGAGGTTGGAATAATTCTACAGGTTATTCAATGTGTGTTGCACCATTTGGTGCCAATGATATTACTTTTAATTACAATCATAATTCCGATTCTATTACTACTCGGGTATCGGCGGGAAGAATGAGTTTTGAAGAAAATTTTCATTCATATAAACTTGATAATTATAATCAAGGGGGAAATGGTATAGCATATGGTCCATCTGATGGTGGAACTTTAATAGGTAATTTTGGTTATCATAATGGTATGTTTGATATAACTCAACATACAACTCAATATCCACGACTTTATCAGGTAATTCCGGGTGCATTAACAATCGCGGAGGTTGAAGCCTACAGAGGTCCTGCCATTAATGATTGGTCAAAACCACAAAATTCAGGCTTCGAATATAGTGATCCAACGACATGGAATGCTGTTAACCCACCTGAATCTGGATGGTAAAATTATATAACAAAGGAGTATACAATAATGGCGATAATTAAAGTTACATTTGATGAAGGAGGGCTTGAGTACGCGGATGATCCAAACGGAAAGTTTGAAATTGATGACACTCTACCACATCCTCACCGTTGGCAAGTTAAAGAAGGTGTATTAGTTGATATTTTTGAGGGTCTGTCTAATGATGCTATTCTAGCTAAGATAAAAGCAGATGCTGATGCAGAAATAGCAGGAAAATTGGCAGAGCAGAAAGATTTCATGAAGAAAATGGTAAAGGCTGATACAGGTAGATTAATTGCTGCTACGGATTGGAAATTAGATAGAGCACGAGATACAGGTGCTGATAATACAGATATACTAGCAGAACGTCAAGCACTTAGAGATAAATCAAATGTTGTGGAAGATGCTATAGATGTTTGTAAAGATGAAATGGATATACAAAACTTTCGATATGAAAGTGAAACATTAGAAATTAAAGAACCCTAAATTATAAAGGAGATTGATTATGAATGAAGTAGTAACTACACCAGAAGAAAAAGTAGATTATGCACAAACTATTATTAATATTCTTCAAACAAGATTGAATGAGCAAATAGCCCAAAATATTCAGTTGGAAGCAAAATTAATTAGATTAACTGAGAATGCTAAAACTAAAGTAGTAGAACCAGACTCAGGAGATAAGGGAGATAGTTAATGGCATTAAATCAAGTAGATATAAGTATGATGGAAGATATTCCTGCACCAGGCCCTGCAGGAAAAATTATAATGTCCAATGGAACAGATTGGACAAGTGGTGAAAATGCACCAGTTGGAGCAATAGTAAGACAAGCAACTGATCCAACTCCAACAGATCCTGCAACTCCATCTCTTGGTGATATGATATTAAATACAGGAAATGGAAAACTTTTTAATTGTACTGATGCAACTGCTAGTGCTGCTGTATGGACACAAATTGGTGTGGTTCCTGAAGTAGTAGACTTAACTCCTATTAAACAAGACATAGCTATGCTTGCGCTTTATAATGCGGTATCAGATAACAGAGCGGCATACAATCTTCCTTCGACATTTATAGATCAATTTGAAGACGATACAGGAATAGCAGTTAGTGGTGGTCAAACAGATGTTGCTAATGTGGATGAATATTTTGCTACCGTGGGGGCGGATATCGGGATGGATGCATATTCATTATTCGTGTTGAAATCGAATACAACCGATGGTTCGACTACCTTCACAGATTTAAGCACGACAGGGCATACGGTAACGGTTGTAGGCAACACGCAACACGATACCGCACAGAATAATCTTGGGGCCTCATCTTCAATTCTTTTTGACGGATCTGGTGATGCACTCACGGCAGTGTCTGATGCAGATTGGACTTTTGGGACAGGTGATTTCACCCTCGAATGTTGGGTCAGATTTAACGCATTCAATGCGTCAACTGATAATGCTATCATTACAAATAGAACTGGCAGCGGTCAATCGGCTGCCTTTTTCTTTGGATGGGGGCGAGGCTCTGGTGCAGGGGATAATATTAATTTCGGCTCTGGCACCGCTGGAAATCAGGTTGTTGGTACTG
>CALBXV010000082.1 GCA_937890045.1 uncultured archaeon | reverse complement strand
CTTGTAGAACCAGATGATTTACTCCATATATCTTTAATTCCCGTAAGTTCGAGAAGTGATTTAACAGTTTTATTAGCTACAATACCTAATCCTAATGGACCCGGAATTAATTCAATTTTAACACTTCCACCTTTACCTTTAGTTTTATAAGGTATTGAATTATTAGAAGTGTTTTTACTTTCCCAACTGCCACTACCCAATTTGACAGGTATGATATTAATAAATGCGTTATTAGTAGCTTTTGCTATAGCAACTCTCATTTGTTTTGATTTACCTTTACCTAAGCCAAACCAACCAGATGTATGACCTACGGCAATAACCGCTTTATATCTAGTAAGTTCACCAGCATCAGTTTGTTTTTGAACAGTACCAAGTTTAACAATATCTGTTTTTATATCAGGGAGAAGAAATTTAACTATTTCCGCTTCTTTTATTTTTAACCCAAGTTCAAATATTTCATCTAAGGAAGTTATTTTACCATTAAGAACCATAGTACCTAAATTAGTTAATGGCGTCCAAGTAAATTCAGTTTCAGAAGTAGAATTAGGAGAAGTAGAAGTGTGTCTAGATGATGGATGAGTGGACATAAACATTAACCAATATTATTTTTTAGTTTTACCTACTTTATTATTTTTTAGTTTTAATATGATATTATCTTTTACTTTTGTAAAATGGTCATGATATTGTTCTGGTTTTAATCCATTTTTAACAACATTAGCAAATTGTTTAGTGTAAAGTGATTTATCGTTTTCAAGTAAATAAGCAGCATAAGAAGATATATGTTTAGCATTAATTCTATCATCAGACAATGATATATCACCAGTTAATATATTCATCTCTGAATCTTTAATACCTTTTAATACAGCAGCCGATCGAGTATCCATCGTAAAACCATTTACATTTGAATTAAAAATTAATTTATTCACTTTCAATTTAATTAGGTTATAACCTGAAAGTAGACCAAGTAGATATGCAGCAGGAATATTCTTATTTGCACCTTTCCAACCAAATTTTTTTAATTCATTAGAATGAACACTATAGATAGTTAAATCACCTTTAAGTTTAGGTTGCAATATCTGAAGGAGGATATGTTTGTTACTTATATAAATAGATAAGAACGGTAATTTACTCTGAAGAACAATTTTTCGTTTATCATATGAAGTTTTATGTTCTCTTCTTCTTCTAAAAATTGGTACGTATGTGGATTTCATAATAAACATCACACAGTATTACTTACAATAGTTTTAAGATGAGCTACAGAACGAACTTGACCGCCGCGAATTTGTTTATATAAATCATTAAATTGTTTATTAGTGATTAAATTCTTTTCTTTTCGAGATTTTAGATATTTACGTAATGCTCGAACTTTAGTCATATAACGAGTTTTTTTATCTAGAACAGCGCCTTTAGCACCTTTTCTAGAACCAGGTCCACGTGTTTTATTCAAATTTTTTCTAGCTCTTCCTCTAGATATTCCTTTAGGTTTCACAGCCCAGATTTTTCCTTCTCTAATTAGACCTTTTAGTGAAGCTTTAGTTATAGCATCTCCAAGTATATCTAAGGATTCAGGATCAAGTTTAGCCCTATTTTTTCCAACTTTAAGAACAGAAGCAGCCATACGTTTTTTAGATTTTGAAATCATGTTTTAGTTATCTCCTTTTTAACAATAGTTTTATGAATTCTTCTAGAGTTTAAAACTTTTAATCCTAATTTATTAGCTTGATCAAAAATTTGTTTTCTTTTTCTCATTCCTATACTAGACGCAAGTCTTATAGCACAAGCATTAGGGTCCAAAGAATTGAGGTCGTTAATATTATGTACAAGTATATCTTTAACACCAGTAGGATGAAAAGATCTGATTAATTTTGGAGTTTTATATCCGAGTTTAACATTTTTTGGCCATCCTTTTTTCTCCAATCTCATATGACTATCAATACCTCGAGGTTTTCTCCAACTATTAGATATTCTCTTATATCTCCATGATTCTTGTCTAAGAAATTTTGGAGTGTTAGATTTTAGATCTGATTTAATTTTAGATAACTTATCATAATTATCAATTACATTAGATTTAATTTTAGTTTTAACTTTAGATTTAGGTTTGGGTTTTGACTTTTTAACTGGCGCAGAAGTTTTAGCGCTAGAATTATTATTAATTTTGTCCTTTACCTTTTTCATATATATACACACCGTCTAGGAATACTCGCAAGTCTTTATTTTTAATTTTAGTACAACTTTCAATATTAGCAGCAGTTTGACTTACATTTTCTATAGATAATCCAGACACAATAATATCATCATCTTTAGGAGTAACAGTAGATTCTCCAACAATTTTAGCGATTCTAGGGAATTTACCACCGATAAAATTATCTACATAAACATTATTGTTCTCTACTCTAACAGTCATTGGGAAGTGAGAGTAAACTAATTTTAATTTGTAAGTAAAACCTTCAGTAACACCAGAAAATAGATTAGTTATTAAAGATTTAACAGTTTTAAGCATAGCTAATTCCTTTTTTTTAGTTCCAAAAGATTTTATGTTAATCTGATCATCAACTTTTTTTAAATACGCTCGGATTGTAGTAAAGTCTTTTTTAAGAGTGCCAAGTTGTCCTGTAACAATTAATTGATTATCTGTAATATCAACTGAAATATTTTCAGGTATTATAACATTAATTGAATTATTTTTATCTTTTTGATTAGTAGACATAACCTATTATTTTTCCTCCATTAGAATTTTTTCTTGCCTCAATATGTGATACAATGCCACCAGATGTAGATAATATGATTATACCAGTATTAACAGCCGGTAAAAATCTTTTTTCCCATTTATACAGTTCAGTAAGTTTAATACTTGATCTAGGAGAAACTACTCCACATTTATTAATTCTACCAAGTAATTGTATACGGAATTTACCCATAAGACCATCATCAATTAATTCAAATTCACCAATATACTTATTTTTTTGCATTGTTCTTAAAACTGCACTAGCAAGTTTTGACGCAGGATATACAATACATTCTTTTTTGTTTCGTAATTCATTATTATATATTGTAGAAAACAGATTAGCAAGAATATTAGTAGCAGGCATAAAAATCACTCAAATTTAGTAAATCCTATAGTAGGAGCCACTTCTCTAAAGCATTGTCTACATAAAATTAGATTATATTGTTGAATTATAGCAGTATAATTGCCACATCTTCTACAATTTCGAGATCCTTTACCATATGATTTTGGTTTACCCCTTCTAATTTTCTTTTTAATCATATTAATATACCTCTATGTTAAGTGTACTTTTGAAGAAGTTAATAGCTTCAGCTTTAGTTACTCGATGATTTTGTCCAACTACACCTTTCATTCTCTTTTTTTTAGTTATACGAAAACCTGGTCTATCAAGAACAGTTGTAACATCCATACCAAATATTCCTAGATTAGGATCATATTTTACACCAGGAAGTTCTATATGCTCTTTAATTCCAAATGAACATCCACCATTTTTATCAAAAGAATATTTTGATATACGATTCTCTTTAGCAGTAAATAATAATTTTAATTTTTCTTCAGCCAATTTCTTTCTTAGAGTAACAACAACACCAATTGGGTCGCCTTTTCTTATACCAAAATCTCTAAGAGTTTTTTTAGCATAACTTTCACCTACTGTTTGACCTACGATTTGAGCTAAAACAGCTTTTGCTTTTTCAACAATCTCACCTGATTTCCCGAGCCCTATATTTATACAAACTTTACTAATACGAATATTTTTCATAGGATTAACAGGATCAGAAGTTTCTTTAACAGGATCAGAAGTTTCTTTAACAGGATCAGAAGTTTCTTTAACAGGATCAGAAGTTTCTAAAACATTAACATTCATTTTAATCACTATATTCCAATGGAAGTTGAGATTTATCTTTTCCTATAGAGAAGGATATATCAGCAGGTAATTCAGTTACAACATTATCAAATTTCACTTTTAACATAGATTTACGAGATAATGTTCCAATTGTTTGAGATTCAATGATTCCAATTTTACCAGATAATTTACCCTGAAGAATAAGAACATAAGAGCCTTGAATAAGAGAAAAAACATCTAGAATTTTTTGTGTAGGTAATTCAATTTTGAGAGTATCACCAACTTTATAGTTATTATCACTAAGTATATTTCTACCATCATTTAAGCAATATTGTAATAAACCATTCTTTATTGTATGTTTAGATTTAATTTTACATAATTTTGTATTAGATTCATTTTTCTCAATTTTAACAAGTGTTAAGACATTTTTATGAGGTAAAAGTCTATAGAATAATTTTTCTTCAGGAATACTTATTGTATCCATAATTCCCACAGAGAATTGCGGATCAGAACGTTTTTTGGAATCAATAAGAACATTACCTTCATTAATAAGATTTTTAGTTTCTTTATAGGTATTAGTTAATTTTATAAGATCTCTAATAACAACAGTTAGAGATAAACTACTATTTGCACTATGTGGTCCACATTTATTTTTAACTGTAAATTTGTATTGTTTTTTGGATATTTGCCATCCACGAGTCATAGATCTCTTTAAAGTTTTAGATTCACCCTGATTCCCCATTCAATTCATCACAACCTTAATTTTTTTTTTCTTAATTTATCACCCATATTTAGTGACATTAACATAACATTAGAAGGATGAATTTGTACTGGCATATCTCCACCAGCAATTTTTTGTCTTTTAACACCATCAACATTAATTTTACCTAATTTCAAATCTATTTTTGTAACTTTAGCTTCAATTCCTGAATATTCTCCTCTCATAATTTTAACACTATCGCCTTTATTAATTCGTAATGTTGTAACTTTATATTTATTTCTAAGATCTTCAGAAGTCATGGCTCGAATTGATTTTGATTTTAGATTATTAGGTAGTGTGAATAACTTTTTTCTTGCTTTACTGCGTTGTATGGTAGTCATAATTTTATCACTTATAATATCATTGTAGCAGTATTAGCTATTCTTGGCCATTTTTCAGCAGCTTCAGAAGCTACGGGGCCTTTAATATCAGTACCTTTGAGTTCACCTTCAGGTGTTATTATTACACCAGCATTATCTTCAAACATAATTCTACTACCATCTTCACGTCTAACAGGATATTTTTGTCTTATTATAATAGCTCCAAACACTTGTTTTCTTATATCAGGCGGACCTTTAGTAACTACAACATAAACATAATCGCCAACTGAGGCAGCAGGTAATCTTCTAAGTCTACCTTTCCATCCTTTAACCATTACAACTCGTAACGTTTTAGCTCCAGTATTATCAGCACAAGTTATTACAGCATTAACAGGTATAGATCTAGTTATATATCGTTTTGAACCTAACCCTTTACCTCCGGATTTTTTTGCTTTAGTAGACATAATTAATTCACCTTATTTAATACAATATATGATATGTTTTTAGCAATTGGTCTACATTCACCAATTAAAACTGAGTCACCAACATTTATTTCTAAACAAGGAGTAATATGAGCGTTAATTCGACTATGTCGTTTTTCATATCGATCATATTTCTTCACATAATGAAGAAAATTTCTCGCAATTACACTTCGATTAGTACCTTTTAAACTAACAACTACACCATTAATGAGTCTTCCACGAATTTTAAGAGATTTACTGTCAGTTGAACAAAATGGACAAAGTGGATCTGAACAAGTTTTTTTTGATGGAGTGATATTTAAACCAATATTTTTCATAGTGAATTCAGCTTCAATTTAGTATTTCTATTAGATGGACTTTGTAATAACTTAGAACCATGAACAAGATAATCAACATCATCAACATTAATTTTAAGAGATATATTATTCTTTGGTACAGAAATAACAGAATTATTTACATCAAGGAACAACATGTTTTTTGTTTCATCT
>CALBXV010000081.1 GCA_937890045.1 uncultured archaeon | reverse complement strand
TAGAAATTTAAAAATTACTATTGATTCTGATATTCCTTATATGTCTGGACTAGGTTCATCTGGTTCAGTATCCGTTGCTCTTATTAATTCTGCAACTACTGCTCTTGGACATGTACTAAATGATGACGAATTATTTAAATTCTCTATGATATCTGAAAAAATTATACATGGTAATCCATCAGGTATTGATATTACTGTGCCTATAAAAGGTGGGGCGTTTCTTTTTAAAAAAGGAAAAGATATAATTAATGTAGAAATAAATAAACTTGAATTCATTGTAGTATTAAGCGGTATACAATCTGATACATATAGTATGATTAAAAAAGTTCATGAAACTAAAAATAGAAATCCAAAGATATTTGATTTGCTAGTTAAATCTTCTTCTCTTTTCTCACAATTTGCAGCTTCAAGTATTAAAAATCAAAATTATGATTCACTTGGCTCAGTTATGAATTTTCATCAAACTGCTTTAAATTATGTTGGTGTATCTAATAATAAACTTGATTATTTGATAACTATGTTACTTAGATTTGGAGCGCAAGCTGCTAAACTTACTGGTAGTGGAGGTGGAGGTGCAATAATAGCTTTAGCTCCTACTAGATATTCTAATAAAATTATAAATAATGTTAAAAAGCTAGGTTATAATGCCTTTTTAGTTAAATTACCTGTTAAAGGTGTAGATTTATGGAAAAAATAGATGTAATATTAGTTAAATTGGGAGGTTCTCTAATAACTTTCAAAGATAAACCTCTTAAAGCTAATTTTAAAGTTATTGATAGTCTAATAAAAATATTCAAACAAATATCTACTCCTATGATTGTAGTTCATGGGGGAGGTTCGTTTGGTCATTATTACGCAAATAAATATGGGTTATCTGATAGATCTTCTTCATTATCTAATACCGGAGTAATGTTAACTAAATATTATATGAATAAACTAAACAGTTTTGTTGTTGATTCGTTTATTAAATATAATGTCCCTTCTTATCCAATGGCTCCTATTAACATGTTTGTAAATGACAAGTTAACTAATGATACTAAAAATACTTTGATGTACGCTCTAAAACAAGGTATTACTCCAATTACTTTTGGTGATGTAATTATCTCAAAAGATGGTTATAAAATATTATCTGGAGATAAAATTATGAAATTGATAGGAGTAAATATCAATCCTATAAGAGCGGTGTTCCTTATGAATGTTGATGGATTCTATTATCCTGATTTTAATTCAGATAATCTAGTTTCAAAACTTAATTTTGAAAATAAAATATTGAAAAAATTCGATGTGAATAAAATAGATGTTACAGGTGGAATAAATACTAAATTACAAGAATCTATTATTCTAGCTAAAAACGGTATTGATGTATCGTTTGTAAATGGCTTTAAATTTGATCGAGTTGTAAAAGCCTTATTAGGAAATAATTTTAAAGGAACAATTATTGAGGGAAAGAAATGAGTAAAAATGATATAAGTAGTAGAAAAGATGATGGAATTAATATTGTTTCTAAAGAAAATGTTGAATCGAAACTTATTTCAACATATCTTGAATATGTTCATTTGATTCATAATGCTCTACCTGAACTTGATTTCAATAAAATAAATACTAAAACTAAATTTCTAGATAAAGAATTTTCTATGCCTTTAATTATTGGAAGTATGACTGGAGGTTCTCAAACAGCTAAAAAAATAAATCATGTTCTATCTCTTGCAGCTGAAAAATTCAATATACCAATGGGTTTAGGTAGTCAAAGAGCTGGATTATTGCTAAAAGACCTTGCAAAAACTTATTCTATAGCTAGAGAATCTACCAAATCTATATTTCTTATTGCAAACATTGGTGGAGCGCAATTAGCTAAAGAACTAACTCTAAAAGATGCTGAGAATTGCATTAAAATGATCAAAGCTAATGCTCTAACAATTCATTTGAATCCTTTACAAGAACTTGTCCAACCTGAAGGAGATTATAATTATGAAGGTGTACTACTAAAAATTGAAGAATTTAGTAAAAAACTTAGTGTTCCCGTTATTGTTAAAGAAGTAGGTGCCGGTATATCAAAAGAAGTTGCTGTTAGATTAAAACTTGCAGGTGTTAAATCTATTGATGTAGCTGGTGTTGGTGGTACTAGTTGGGCTGGAGTTGAAGGAATTCGAGCTCGACAACAAAAAAACTCGTTGAAATATGAATTAGGTGATCTGTTTTGGGATTGGGGTATACCTACTGCGGCTAGTTTACTAGAAGTGATTAATAATGTTGATCTGCCCGTTATATCTTCTGGAGGAATACGTAATGGTCTTGATGTAGCTAAATCAATTGCTTTAGGAGCTAATATGTGTGCTATGGCTTCTCCTTTTCTTAAACATGCTCTGATATCCAAAAATTCACTTTATAATTTCATTACTATGATTAATCATGTTCTTAAATCTACTATGTTTCTTGTAGGTGCTGATACTATTGAAAAACTACAAAATACTAGATATGTTCTTAGTGGACCATTATTTAATTGGAAAAAAGCATTAGATGATCTATCATGAATATTATTGATGAATTAAAAGAATTTGCTGATTTGTTTAATAATTATATTGCTTCAAATATAACTATTGAATCAGATAATTTATCTAAAGCTTCTTTTCATTTATTAAATTCTGGCGGTAAACGAATAAGACCATTTTTAACTTGTAAAACATTTGAATTATTTGATGATAATATTCAAAATATTCTACCTATTGCAACATCTTGTGAACTAATACATAATTTTACATTATTACATGATGATATAATGGATAATGATTTAACTAGACATGGAGTGCCAACTGCTCATTCTATTTATGGCATTCCAATCACTATTCTTTCTGGAGATATTTTATTCGCTATTGCTTTTTCTCATATTAGTAATAATTCGAAATTACTTAATTTTAATGTTAATAGAATATTAAAAATTATAAATGTATTATCTGCCGCATCAATAACAATATGCAATGGTCAGTCTGATGATTTAATTATGTCAAATGAAACACAATTTAGAAAACCGGAAAGTTATTTTAATATGATCTCAAAGAAAACTGCTGCTTTATTTGAAGCATCATGTAAAATTGGATGTATTGCTGGAAATGGAACTTCTAATGATGAAAAATCATTAACTAATTTTGGAAAAAATTTTGGTATTGCTTTTCAAATGATTGATGATGTTATTGGCGTTGTTGGAAAAAAAAATGTTACTGGTAAACCTGTAGGTGAAGATATTGTTCAAGGAAAAAAAACTTACATGATTTCTCTAGCTCTTGATTCCATGAATTCTGAACAAAAAAATTTAGTGTTAAAAATATTTGGTAAAAAACAAGCTTCCGCTAATCAAATAATTGATGCTGTAAATGTTATTTCTAATACTGGTGTAGCTGATATTGTACGAGAAAAAGCTCAAATATATACTCAAAATGCTATGGATTCTCTTGACAAATATAGAGATGCTGAATCATATTCATCATTAATTAACTTAACTGATTTTCTCATTAAAAGAAATATATGATTATTGACATCCTTTCCAACTGAATATTATGTCTGATATTTCAAAAAACGATTTATTACTATTCAAGTACTATATTGTTCAAAATGCTTTATCTTATAACGGTAAAGCACAATTTTCTTCTGTTCTTGGAAAAATTATTTCTGAGAATCCAAAATTTAAAGATCAAATTAAATCTCTGTCTCAAATAATTCATAAAATTATTAATGAAATTAATAACTTAAATATTGAAGAACAATCTGCGTTACTTAATAATCTTGATTATAAACCTGTAAAAAATAATGTTGAGAAAGAAACTAAACATGCTTTTCCTGATCTTGATAATGCAAGTAAAGGTCAAGTTGTTACTAGATTTCCACCTGAACCTAATGGCTATCTTCATATAGGTCATGCTAAAGCTGTTATAATTAACGAAACATATGCTCGTAGATATGATGGTAAATTTATATTAAGATTTGATGATACAAATCCCGTCCAAGAAAAAATTGAGTATTATGATGCTATAAAAGATGGTCTAGACTGGTTATCAATTAAACCTGATCGTATAAAAAATACTTCAGATGATATGGATTTACTTTATAAATACGCTAAAAAATTAATAGAAAAAGGATTTGCTTATGTCTGTAAATGTGAAATCTCTACTGTACGGTCTAATAGATCTAAAGCAAAACCATGTGGTTGTAGATTAAAAAACGATGAGCAATATCAAATTGAAGAATGGGAAAAAATGGAGAGTCAATATAAACCAAATGAATCAATACTTAGATTTAAAGGCAATATGAGTGACGATAACAAAGTAATGAGAGATCCTACTCTATTTAGAATTATTGAAGCGACTCATCCTTTAACAGGTGATCGTTATCGAGTGTGGCCTACATATGATTTCTCTGTATCAATTGAAGATAGTACTGATGAGATAACACATGCTATGAGAACTAAAGAATATGAATTACGTCAGATACTATATTTCGAAATTCTAAAAATTCTTGAACTTCGACAACCAAATATGATTGAATTTTCAAGATTAGAAATTCTAGACACGCCTGTTTCAAAAAGAAAACTTTTACAATTAATTGATCAAAATCAAGTTGAAGGATGGAATGATCCTAGACTTCCTACTTTACTTGGATTAGAGCGTAAAGGTATTAATCCTCAAGCTATTAAAGATTTTATTTTTAGTATGGGCGTAACTAAAACAGAATCTAAACCAACATGGGATATTCTTGAAAGTTTTAATAGGAAAATTATTGATCCTTTATCAAAAAGATATTTTTCTGTTTTTAATCCTATTGAATTAATAGTTACTAATGACCCAAAAAAATCTGTTAATATTCAAAATCATCCTAAACAAAATTTGGGTTCTCGTACTATTAATACAAATGGTAAGTATTGGATATCTAAAAATGATCTAAAATATGTTCAACCTAATAACCTACTACGATTATTAAATCTTTATAATATTAAAATACTAGAATTTAATGATAATCGAATAATCTCTGTTTTTCACAGTGATGAAATTATTAATAAAATTCCTAAAATCCAATGGGTTACAAATGATTATGTTAAATTCAATATTCTTATTCCACACTCTCTATTTAAAAACGGTGTTTATAATACATCTAGTCTTGAAACAATTCCATGTTTTGTTGAAAAAGAGGTTGAGACGCTTAATCAAAACGAAATTATACAGTTAGTAAGATTTGGTTTTTGTCGTATAGATGGCAATAATAATATTATATATATTCATAAATAATTATTTCAATGGAACATATAAACTCGATTTTGATGAGCCAATTCCTGGTGTTCCGTGACTCACTCGTTTATGTGTATGAATATACTCTCCTAAATAATGTCCTAGCATTCCTATTTTCATTTCTAAAGGCAAATATTCTTTTCCATTGTATACTTCAACTGTTAAACCTATCATATATGGCAAAATAATCATGTCTCTAGCGTGTGTTCTAATTTTTAATTGATTATCTGAACCACTATTTCGTCTTAAATCTTCTAACAATTTTCTCTTCTCATCTGATATACCTCTATTTAATGTTCGTCTTTGTCTTGTAGGTAATAATGTTATAAATTCTTCTAATGGCATATTTTGTAATTGTTCTAAATTATATCCACGATATTTAAAATCCTTAGCCATTATTTAACCAACTTATATTATTTTTATTTCGTAACATATATTAATCTTAGCTCTAAACTCTTTTTCTTTTTGCTCTTCCCTTTGATGGTCCGGTTCTTCTAGCA
>CALBXV010000080.1 GCA_937890045.1 uncultured archaeon | reverse complement strand
CTAAAATGTTCTGCTACTTCCATCTCATACCTCCTACTTCTTTCTATAATAGTTTGAATCTCTTTATTGTATTCCTCTTTTGAGATTCGCCCTGTATTATATCTTGAACACAGTTCTTGATATTCAGCAACCATATACTGAACACTTCCACTCCATCGAACTCCAGATGAACTTCCGAATGATACTTCGGGTCCTGCACCCCATCCAAATCCCCCAACTTTCCATCCCAAAGCTATCCGAAATTCCTCCCTATCCATAACTTCACAATCCTGCTGTTCGACAGCAGTTGCCGAATTAGGACACGAAGCTAAAGATAATAATAAAAATAATAATATAGGACGCATTAGAATGGTACTTCTTCGTCTTTATTTTCGACCGGCTGTGCATCTTCTGTATCATCAACTTCCTCCAATGACACTCCTGCATCAACTTTCGTATATAAATCCGAAAAAGACTCCTTAGTTTCAGTATCAAAACGTTCCAAGCACATCATTACAGATTTCATCTTATCATTAAAGATAGTGAATGATTTTGTAATATCAATCAAACGACGAGTCGTAATGATTTCATCAACTGCACCTTCTTTATAAGACTGACGTATTACATCCGCCCATTTTACCAACTTATCAACAAAATCATCCTCTTTAATATCGTGAACCTGAAATTGCTTTTTAAGTATTTTTGATTCATGTGCCGTTGAAGGATACTCTTGATAAAACGTAGCAGAGAATCTATCCAAGAATGCTTCATTCAAAATGTTCGTCCCCATAAAACGACCATCTTCAGATCCTTTGCCTTTCGTATTAGCGGTTGCGACAATGTTAAACCCATGCTGAGGATAAACAACCTCATTAATCTTTTTCAGATAAATAGGCTGTCCTTCCATGATTGGTTGTAAGCACATAATTTTATGAGAAGCCAAATCAACTTCATCAATCAATGCAACTGCACCAGTTTTCATGGCTACAACCAGAGGTCCATCCTGCCAAACAGTTTCACCATTTACCAAACGGAACCCGCCTAGCAAATCATCCTCGTCCGTTTCAACAGTAATATTAATACGAATAAAGTCACGTTTCAATTTAGCACAGACCTCACGTATCATGGAAGTCTTACCGTTCCCAGAAAGACCGGTAACGAAAATGGGATAAAATAACTTCTTTTCTAGAACTGTTTTAATATCTTTGAAGTGACCCCAATGAACATATTGAGGATCTTTTTTCGGAATAAGATTAAGTGAAACGGACTCTGCTTTAGCAACAACTTTAGGTTTAACTGGTTCAGATAAAACATCCCAGTCAGCCTTGAGAGTATCGCGTTTTTCTTCGACTTTATTCTTTTGATCGCTAACGGTCGCATCTCCTGAAAATGAAAATAAACCCGGTTCAACTTCACAATGTCTTTTTAACACAATCTTATAAATGGCTGGCCATTTACTTTTTAAATCCTCGCCAGAAGATTCTAACGCGTCTTTGGCTTGTTGTAATGTAAATGTTCCGTCACCGTATAGCTTATCAATCTCCTTCTTAAAAGCTATACGCGTTCCGGATGTTGTCATGTCCAATGCTTTCATAATATATTCTCCTAATCAATAATTCACAATTCTTACTACCATTATATAGAAATCTCACACATATGTCAAGGAAAAAGCGCCTTTGTAACTCGTTGAAAACAAACAATAAGCAAAAATAATTGTAACTCCTTTGTTTATAAGGGTTTACTGACCAATTCTACGGCGATATAAGGCGATGTTATTTGACCCATATCCTACTATGTATTGAGGTAAATATCGCATTAAATCGCCGTATATTAAGCCGTAATTAGGTCAATGAACCTTGTGAGGATAACCCTCGTGTTTTTAAACTGGTTATTTTGCTTGGAAAATATAGAAGCCATTTTACGTTTAGTCATACTTTCATTTATTTCCCCAACTACCGGTTTCTGCATTCCTTGAATGACAAAGTACTCATCATATCCAGATTCCTCTTTTATAAAATAACCATTTTTCTTAGCTTCTCTAATCCAACTTCTGAATTGTTCTTTACCTTCCATATATGACTTTGTATTATTTCTTGGTGTAAATCTCCATAAAGTACTAGGCGTAAATTTTGGTATAATATAAAATCCCACAATATTAATATCAAGTCTGGATTTAACCACATCAAAAAGTGCTGGCGTCAAAGCTTGAATTCCACCAGAACTACCTATTTTATGATTTTTCTTTGTTTTCTTATCTTGCAAATAAAGAACATCATATTTGCGTTGGATATATTCAGACTCTCCTTTACCTCCATCATAAACAGTCGCCTGACTATTTGCCTCACCATCTGTTAAAAATACTGCATGAACATTTGCCAAATTGTTCTTTTGTTGAAAAGCTTTAATAATATACTCTGATAAGAGAATACAACCATTAAGAGGTGTTCCGTGTAAATGTTCTTCAATAGGGATCTCATAACCCTTATGTCGATTTGCTAAAATGCAAAGATTAAGCAACCCCTCATTAAATGCTTTAGTAGACATCCTGCCAGAAAGAAGATTTCTCAATCCTAAATGTCTATCCGTTATCAAATCACCATGTCGGAATTTAAATACTGGTTCTGTTTTACGATATGAACCATCATCCTCATACAAATTCCCATCTCTTTCGGTAAAAGAATATACCTCAAAAGGAATCTTTACCTTTTTGCAAAACATGGATAGTTCGATTAACTGTCGAATGGTTCCAAATAAATTCGCCGCCATCGAACCAGACCAATCAACAAACATAACCAAACCATGATTCTTACCATCAGCCACACGAACATTCTTTTTAAAGACATCATCATTATAGGCGGCTGAAAACATCTTATTAGTATCTAAAATACCAGTTTTTGTAATTAATGTTCTTTTATATACATCAGCCGCTTTCTTTCTTTCAAAATCCATTGCCAAATGATTTACATTCTTAACGCACTCTTTTTTAAACTTATTAAGAGTATGATGTGCTATTTCATAAACTCTTTCACGCAACATTTTATGGGTCTCAGTATTATGATATGATTGATTCTTCCAATACGGATGCTCCATACTATGATAGAAACTAGTTATATTTCGATGTACTTCCTTATAATCAACCACCACATGATCGAAGTTAAGAATATTATCTGGTACACTAATATACTTTACATTCTTATCTACAATTGCTAAATCTGAAATTCGTTCATCAAACGCACGTTGTGTTTTGCTCTTGACAGGATCATTGTTATTTTGGTCTTCAAAAGATTTATCATCATCCGTTTGTTGTGGAGGGGCAGAATCTTCTCCACCTTCAAATGAAGCACGCGAATACGCTTCATCTAATTCTTCTTCTTCTGTCTTGGGTTTTTCTTCATAATCCTTATCGTCATCTTTTTCACCTTCTTCTTCATAATCCTTATCGTCATCTTTTTCACCTTCTTCTTCATCGCCCTCCTTAGTCGTTTCTGGCATTTCGCCATAATTCTCACCAAATTCATCTTCATTGATATCAGTAGGTGGCTGTTCTGTAGGTTTGTTGGAAGATGCAAGGATTTCATTATCCATTATATACTTGTGAACTTTTCTTGCTACTTTCTCAACATCTTCAAATGTTCTACACTCAGATATCTCGGTCACCAATTTTTGTTCTTCATTATTAAAAGAAACCTCAACACGCTGGTTAAGTTTGAAATGAAGATTAATTCGATCTAAAAAAGGCTGTTCATTTGTAATCTTATTTTTAACATCGAAAAAATCTTCTTTATTTAAATGGTCATATCCACGGAAGAATTGTTTCCTCAGACCCGGATATTTATTTTTAATAAGTTTTTCGATTCTAGCATCTTCAATTACATTGATGCAATCATGGGAAGTTTCTTTATTAATCTTGGCAAGACGATCCGGATCGGTCGGAGTATAAAGTGCATGTCCAACTTCGTGACCAAGCAACAGATCATATAAATGGTTTGGCATGTCTTTCCAGACAGGCAGGATAATACAACGATTGTGAATATCAAACATAGCCGTTTTTACTTGTCTATGTTGAACATCCAAATCTTCTACCGCTAACAATTTTGCTAACTTTTCTTTTGATTCAATCTTCACCATTCCAATATCCTCATCAATTAATCATTAAATATACTACCATTTTAAAGCAATTGGATATATATGTCAAGGAAAAAGCGCCTTTGTAACTCGTTGAAAATAAAGGATAAGTGAAAATACTTTGCAACGCCTTTGTTTATAAGGGGTTATATTTTTGATCATATAACCCCTTATATCTAAAGGACTTATTTACTTAATATCTATAGTTTTTGCCTTATCTGACTCCCTTTTCGGCATTTTAATAGATAAAACCCCATTTTCCATCTCAGCGGTTACTTTCTCCGCATTTACGGCACGTGGAAAGTTACTAAAAGATTGTTCCGTTTTAACACCATAAAATTTGGTATCATTGGAATCTACCTCTTTTTTACATTTAATTGACAAAACTCCCTCTTTAAATGTAAGGTCAATATCCTTCTTAGTCAAACCGGGCATAACAACATCTAATGAATAAGCATCGTCGTTTTCATCCCATCGATACTTATTATTTGGTCTATGTCCCACAGTAGCAGTCCATGGATCATTATTCATTAGATAATTATCAAATCGGTCAAACTGTGTCCATGATGGAAAAACACTATCAAACAGGTTATTATGATGTTTTGTTAAATTTGCCATTTCTATCTCCTTAATTAATGTTATCGATTATTTCTAACCGTCTATATATATTATAAGATCTGAAATCGCAAATGGCAAGGTTTATTAAAAAAAATTAATTTTTCCCGTACAACTGGGTTTAGTGCTTTCTTTAGTACATGGAGTTTTTCCTTTACCTACAAGATGTTCTATTGGCCACCACTTAAACGGATCAATAATAAAAAATATACCAAATAAAAGAGTAGCAATCATTGTAGCAGATATCGTTTTTTTCACCATTATAGATTCCAATCCAATCCAAGTCTAAGTTGATGAACCTCTGTATTGTTTCTTTCTGGATGACTGATATCAGGATTTACTGCAATCATCATTTTTAACTTATCAGGTGATAAAATTTGGGCACTAGTTCTACTAGGTCTTTCAGAAGCACATCCAACAAACACTAATATCATCAATACTACTATAAATTTCATTCCTCTTTCTCCTCTTTTTTTGTATTTTGTTTCTTACTACTATATCCATCCTTATACCAACCGCCACCTTTTAATTGGAATGCGGATAAATCGAGTATTCGACTACATGACTCTTTACATTGAGGACATATCAACTTAACATCTCTTTGTTTTATACTTCTCATATTTTCATAAACTTCATCACATTGTTCACAATGATAACTATATATTGGCATTATTCTACCACCATTTGAGAAAAATTATTAATCTTCTCTACCGTAATCTTAGTAGAAAATTTATCATCTAATATATCAAGTTTATGTGAAATAACAAACAAATTAGTATTTTTCAATAAATAAAATAACTTCATCAAGTCATCCATACCAGTTTGGTCTAAACTTGCATCAAATATTTCATCCAATATAAGAAGATTAACATTAACACTATTTCTCATAGCAGCAATATCACGCCAAGTTAATAATAATGATATATCAATTCGCTTCTTTTCCCCTTCAGAAAAAGAATAATATGAAAAATCATCCCTATGTCTGCTTTTAATAGATTCATTGAAATTTTCGTCTAATTGAAAATTTACAAAGAAATCCATATCTTTGAGATAATTATTTACATGCTTATTAATAACTGGAAGATATTTTCGTATTATTCTTGTTTTAATTCCCTTATCATTTAATATAGTATTTAATATATCATAATACTTCCTTTGTTCTACATATTGTAATCTAGTCTTTTTACTTTCATCTAATTCAGTTTCCATTATTCTTTTTTTATCATCATCTATATAAACATTAGCTTCAGATATTTCCTCCTGAAATCTACTAATTAATGTTTGATGTGCTCTTATATCACTATGTCTCCTTGTAATAAGGCTTTCTACCTCTTGTATCTTATCATTACATTCGGCAATTTCACCTAAACGATTTGTTACTTTATTTACTTCTATATTTAACTTATCTATACCATCATTCATGTCATTAATATTAATGGATATTTGTTGTAATTTATCCTTTTTAAATGTTTCATCAATATCTTGTTCACAGGTAGGACAATTCTCATTATCTTCAAAAAACTCATTTTCTTTGTTTAACTTCTTTAAGTTTTTATTAATTTGCATTTTATAGCTATCCAAATCTTTATGCTTTTTTATAATATCAGTCTGATCTTCAATCTCTGTCCTAAATACCCATATTTTTTCCTGATGATCACCAATTTCAGATTCTATTGCTATAATAGTCTTTTGAAGTTTTTTAATTTTATCATTATTATCTTCCATTTTCTTAGAGGATTTGGCTTTTAATTCATCTATATGTTTTTCATGTAAGCTAATCTTCTCTTGCAATAGTTTAATATCATATTCTAACTCATTAATCTCCTCTTTCAAAGAATTTATTCTATCTTTAAGTAAATTCTTCATAACAGAAAATATACCAATGTCCAATATATCTTCTATAATAATTCGCCTATCATTAGCAGACAGTTGCATAAAAGGAACAAATGAAGCAGACCCTAACACTACTATCTGTGTAAATGATTTAAAATTTAATTTAAGAATTTTCTCTTCTAAATATTTCTGATAATCAGTAGCCTTAGCATCTTGATTTATAACCTTACCATTTTGATATATTTCAAAGATAGCAGGTTTCATCCCTCTGCGAACTTTCCATTCTACACTACCAACAGAAAATTCAATCTCAGTCATTAAATCTTTCTCATTGACAGTATTCATTAACTGTCCTTTATTAATCTTCTTAAATGGCTTACCAAATAACGAGAAAGTAATAGCATCAATCAACGTAGACTTGCCAGCACCATTCTTACCGACAATTAACATCATTGGCTTTTGGTCTAACTTTATTTCAATAAACCGATTACCAGCAGCTAAGAAATTCTTAAATCTTACAGTCTTTAATTTAATCATAATACTTAATCATTAATGTTCAGTGCCTCATCATAAATACGCTGCAATAATTTTTTCACTTTAACTCTCTCCTCGCGTTTAACGTTATCATCAGGCATACTATCTACATACTCATCAAGAAAAGTAGACGTATTACCCATTTCCACATCATCACTTTCATCGTCTGAATATCTTGCGGAATATTCAGACAAATCTTCAAGTATAGTCAAATCTGTTAATTCAGATTTATATAACCGCTCAAGATAATTCTCAAAATCAGCTATATTATTCTTTTCTTCAACAATCAATTTAACAACTTTATTTTTATAATATCCTGTATTTTGGTTTTTCCAATCAATAGTGCTCTTATCATTATAATAAATTTTTTCAAACAAACGTTCTGTATTCTGAATAAAAGTCAAGTCTCTGGTTTCTGTATCAAACACATGAAACCCTCTAGGATCATCATAATCATTCCAAGTGATTTCATAAGGAGCACCAAGATAATGAATATTACCTTTACTTGACTTATGGTGATAATGTCCTGAACATACTACTTCATATCTGTTAAATATCTTTCTAGAAAGCCCAGAGTCTGCTACATATCCTTTATACATAGCAAATCCATCAACTTCTAAATGGCCAAAACCAACTTGTGATTTTGAATCTCTTATGTACTCCATCATTATATCATAATTCTCAGAGTTAATCCAAGGAAGAATATCAATAGCCGTACCATCTAGGATTATTGTGGATGGACCCGCATAAGTAAATACATTTTCATAATGTCCATAAAGTAATTCAGAACTATTAACTTTATTTGTATTTCTAAAATAGGTAGAATGATTGCCTACAATAGAATGTAATTCAATATGATTCTCCCTCATAACATCAAAATAAAATTGCTTTACTCGATGTAAGGTCTGAAAATTGACATACTTCCTTCTATCAAAAGTATCACCTAAATCTATTATTGTGGATATTTTATTTTCTTTTAGGTAGGGAAAAAATTGATTAGTATAAAATCTTTCAATATAATCACAAAATGATTGACTATCCTGCTTGCCGCCGAAGTGTTGATCTGTTATCAATGCTATCTTCATGGTCAATTTCCTTCTTCCAAATAAAATGACATCTTGTACATTCAAATGTCTGTATTGTTATGTTGTCTTTATGATCTATATCAAAACTGCAATTTTTATGTTCATAGTCTAGCTCAAACTGTTTACATCTTGCACACTCGTCGAAGGACAGAACGGAATATTTCATTTCATAAATATTTCTAATCTAGACTTTTTCTTGGGCTTTTTAGGTTGAGGATTTTCAGCATACTTTTCATGTGTTCTTAAATACTCCACATATCGTTTTGTATTTGCTTTATGATCTTCTACATTAACATTAATTTGTTCTAATATACCAGATCGTTCCACATGAAGGTATTTTAAATGCATTTGTTTCTTTTCTTTAGTAATACGCCTAACATAGGCATGATGAATAATTTGTGTAAAATAAGAAAAAGGATTCTTAGATTTTTCTGGATCAAAGTTATGTGCATACAATAAACAATTTTCTATTCCATCACTTACTAAATCATCACGAAATGTATAATTAATAAAATTGGGTCTCCATGCTAAGTTCTCGGATATTTTTAAAAAACATTCACCCATATATTCTGTACTAGGTGGATCTGGATCATCAACTTCCCTAGAATCAAGAACTCGCTGTTTCCATTTCTTAATTTCTATAAAAAACTTTTCGTTATCTACGTAGTGTTTTGGATTAGCCATTTCGATTATTTAAAAGTAAAAACGCATACAATGCGATCACCAAATTTAGGATAATGTTGATAATGGGGAAGGTTCTCAAAACAAACCCCTTTGTATTTTTCCGGAACAATTCTTGCCAATTCATGCTTCTCGGCTGGAAATAAAATACCATCACTTCCATTTATTCCAAGTGGTGTATCCTTATCCATAATTACCGTATGTGCTTCTTTATCTTGTGGGTCATTCAAATAAATTATCAATTGCTTATGATACTCGTGATAATCCACATGCGGAAAACATTTTTCCTGACCATTATTATATGTTAAATTTATTGCTCCTCTAATAACCTCAGTACATGTTATTTGATTTCTATTACAAAAAGTAAATAACATATCCTCAAAAACTTTTGCATAATCAGAATTATAATAACTTCTAACACCCATCTCATCTTTTTGTTCTGGTCTATAAAATAATATATGACATAATAATGTATGTGTCAAATCTTTATAAAACAGAGGCTCAAAGCTTCGTTGATAGAAATATGAAATACCCTCAGACCTCTGAGTTAATTCTATTACTTCTTTATGTTCATCTGTTAAAAAATCATTATCTTCAATAAAAAACATTATTTAACTCCCTATTTAACTCCGGTTGAACCAAGCCCACCGCCCCTATCTTCTGTATCAGATTCAATAGTATGTTCGGCTTCATCAATATTAATTAATTGTGCTTCAATAACTGGTTTAATAACCAGCTGCGCTATTCTATCACCTTTTTTAACTTCATATGGATAATGATTGTGATTAATCATTATTACTTTAATTTCACCTCTATAACCAGAATCAATGGTGCCCGGTGAATTTAAAACTTGTAATCCATATTTTGCAGCTAATCCAGAACGTGAACGTACTTGTCCCTCATAACCATAAGGTATAATAGCATAAAGACCCGTATCAATTACTGCGGTACTAAAGGCGCGGATACTTTTATCCTCATTAGAACAAATATCCATCCCAGCATCACCAGAATTTTTTCTTTCCGGTAATGGATTATCTGACTTATTATATACCTTCACTTCTAATTGTTTCGTTTTACATTTACATTTCATTGCCATTTAAACCCAATAGGTGTTGAAGGTGTGCTCATAATAGAATATTCAGTTTTCCATAATGGATCAGGTTTGCATATTGAACATCCTTTAAGAACATAGTGGTCACATTCGCCGCATTTATATCCAACATACCAAGTCGTTCCACTAAATCCCTCATCCACTTCCTTGAGGGACTTCGTATTGCATTTCGGACATTTCTTCGGTTTGCTCATTATTTTCCAGCTCCTTAATAATTTTACGCTTTAATCTAAATTCTTTAAATTTATGATTGCGTTCTTTCTGACGGTCTTGCGATTTAACCTTTCGATACGTTTTTCCCATTGTAGTATCCCTTATAATGGTATTAAGTTATAATCATAATCAAATTTTTCTTTTAAATATATATTTAACCTCTCCTTCCAATGTTTCAGTCCATAATTATCATGTTTTTTCCAATGTAAATCATCAATGATATCATATAGCACTGCTTTATTTTCTTTATCATCCAATCTCAACACTCGACCAATAGATTGTAGATTTCGAATTTTAGCTTTATATGGATGAGCAAAAATTAAATATTGCAAATTCTTAATATTAGCACCTGTAGATAAAACACCCGAACTTGCAACAATAACAGCATTCTTTTCTTCTTCTGTTGCTTTTCTGATCTCCTCTCTTTGTTCAACATCAGTTTCACCAGCTATAAAAAAGATTTGTCTATCCTTTACTTTTTCAAGTAACATCTTTAATAATACTTTCCCATGTTTTTCAATATAATTAAATAATATAAGAGTATTACCTTTCTGATCCAATGCTAAATTACAAATAAAATTATTACGCTTCCTATGTGAAACTATAAAATCTATCTCCTCTTGATATGTTGCTTTGGTTAACGCTTTACGTTCCTCCTCTGGATATTCTAATTGTAAACATTGTATATTTAGTTTGGAAATATGTTTCTCATCCATCAATTCCTTCGATGTGGTCGCTTTATATGTTTTTCCAAACAATCCTTCAAGGACTAGTTTATGTGTTTTACAATCAGTTAATGTTCCAGTTGTACCAAATCTATATCTGCAAGAAGTCGATTTTTCTAATATACTTTTTAATGACTGTGCTGTTGCTAGGTGAGCTTCATCACCTACTATTAAAGAAAACTGTTCAAAATATTCTTTAGGTTGTTTATATAAGCTTTGCCATGTACTTATATATATTGGTTGTTTTTCGTTCTTTTCCTTCCCCGAATATATTTTATGACATTGTTCCTCCACATTCCATTCATCTTGTGATGAATAATCATCAAAATCACTATACATTTGTGTAACAAGATTGGTAGTAGGAACTATCACTAACATCTTATCCTCATCCAAAAACCTCTGATACCATCTCAACAATGCATATATAACTAAACTTTTACCAGAGGATGTAGGGGATAACAATAATGTACGATCAGATTTAATACAATGTAAAAATGATGCTATCTGATAATCTCTCGGAGTAATCTGTTTCCCTTTACAATGAAGATTCAAAGAATCAAAAAATTCTTTAATCTTATCTATATCACCTTCCTTCAAATGTTTTGCGTCTACAATATCAGTCTTTAATTGATATGAATGCTTTTCTGACCATTCTTCAAGATACGGCAATAGTCCTAAATATAATTGCCCTGTCTGCATATTAAATAAACGTATCTTACCATCCCACATTTTCGCACGAACTTTAGGATGGAATTGATGATTAGGAACTAAAAAGGAAAAATATTCATTCAACTCATATGCTATATGTTTATCACATGATAGTTGTAGAAATGTTTCATTTAATTTACCCGCAATAATCACGTCAAATCCCCCGCTAGAAATTTTTTCCATTTAATAGCATTACTAATATTAAAAGAAGCATTCTGAATCAATCTAGCGGTCTCCTCTATCAATTTAACCTTATCTTCTTGTTCTTCTATTTTATTTTTAGCTAATAAAAGTTCCTCATCACCATCTAAAAATAAATCCATATCATTTTTTAATACTTTCAGATCAAATGGCTTTTCTTCATATTCGGAAGGATCAGCCTTTCCGGAATAGTATTTCCACTTCTGAAGTTTTAATATTTTATATTGACTTTGGATAAACCGTAACACATTCTTTTCATCGTGTCTTAATTGATGATATTTATTAGCCAACTCTGGAATTGTGGTGGAATATCCGTCCAAATCAGTTGTATCTATCTTAGTATCGATTTGACACATTTCTTTCAAATCTTTCATATTCATACTACTATTATAATAAATTTATGGGATTAATACAAGGAAGAATATCATCCTATCTTTTTAACGGAAAATGCACCTGTATATTGAAATACAGCATTAACCACAATAGGTTCGAGGGAAGTGGCATTAGTATCAAAATTAATACCACCCAAAGCTATTGGAAATATGTCTTTAAAGGTTACATTATAATTAGGATTAGACTTATTAGTATGTATAATTATATTACCATCAGATTTCAGGTCTTTACCTTTTTCAGAATCATATTGATCGAAATTATCTGGAAACCCTATTGCTTGCATCCAATTATATATCTCCATATAATTCTTTAGGTCTTCATCTATGATAAAGTCAATACTCAATTCTTCGAAAACTAAGTTATCACCTTCTATCGGGATACCTGCAAATGGCGTTGATTGCATTTGACTGGTTAATGAAATTCCGGGCATACCTACACGCTGACAAAAATAGTCCACAGTCGGCATGCGTAGAAAGTTTGTCTGGAAACTTATTACGTTTAAATAATTAAGGTTAGTCGGTTGATTTGCGTAAGCCATTTAATTGTTCCTTTTATTGATCTTATATATACTATATAATATTATTATTTATAACACTTTGAAAGGACAAATTATGAAATTGAATAAATCAACTGTCGGCTGGTTCATCTTTCTACATCTAGGAGCTCTCCTAGCCTTTATTCCTTCCACATTTTCCTGGTCAGCAGTTGGTCTATTTGCCTTTATGTACTGGCTTACGGCCAGCGTAGGTGTTTGTCTTGGATTTCATAGATATTTAACACATCGAAGTATGAAGATGCCACGATGGTTAAATTACTTTGTTGTATTTTGTGGAACGTTAGCATGTCAAAATGGTCCTCTAAAATGGGCAGCACAACATAGAATGCATCATCAAGGTTCTGATACTCCAATCGATCCACATAACGCAAGTCAAGGTTTTTGGTGGTCACATATTGGATGGATGTGCTATGACAGACATAAATTTGATAATATTGAAAGACTAAGAAAATATACTAAAGATATTAATGGCGACAAATTTTATCAATTCCTAGAAAAATATTTTATCCATATTCAAATAGCTTTGGGAATTCTATTCTATTTAATAGGCGGTATCTCTTGGGTAGTATGGGGAATCTTTGTAAGACTGGTAGTAGTCTACCATGCGACTTGGTTAGTCAATAGTGCTTGTCATAAATGGGGATATAGAAACTTTGAAATAAAAGATGATTTATCCACATGTTGTTGGTGGGTTGCAATATTAAGCTTTGGTGAAGGATGGCATAATAATCATCATTATTATTCAAATTCCGCTAAAGCTGGTCTTAAATGGTATGAGCTTGATTTAACCTATTTTTTGGTTTATTCTCTAGAGAGATTAAAGTTAATTAATAATGTTAATATTAATTAATAATATATCTTATATTCCCAAGCCCACCAACATATTAATAATAACATATTTAAAACAGCAATACAAGGAAAAAGTTAAGAATAATTGATACCAGCTCTATTCAGCACTTGACGATTAAACATATGTCCCTTATGGATATCTATTTTAGATTGCCCATGATACTCAACTGCCATATGTTCTTCGACCATCAGTTGATTAACATTTACCCCATCAATTATAATTTCTCCGAGAATTCTCCCATATTTTCCCTTCTTATCCAAGTAAGTTCTTAAAGTAATACATGAACCTTTCTTGCATTGGTCTTTGAGAAAACTGGTGGCTAATTTACCATAAAACTTTTCTTCTTTATCTCTTGTACGAGATTCAGGAGTATCAATACCATATAAGCGAATGCGTTGGTTATGGAGAATAATATCAAACCCTAAATCAATATCTACATCAACTGTGTCCCCGTCAATGAATTTTCTGATGCGTGCTTTGTATTCGTGCATGGAGACTCCAAAAAAAAAGGGGACAGGGTATAAACCCCATCCCCCAATTTATTAAAAAACTAAGATTACATCAAGTTCTTAACTTCAACTTTTCTGTAATATACGTTACCAGTACTAATAGAAGTACCAGCTTCGCCTTGTGCAACAAAAGGATTATCGGCAATCCCGTAACGGGTCTTAAATCCGATTTTAGGCTGGAAAGTATCTTCTCCCATAGCCCTAACCATCTGTAGAGGAACGTAAGGACAATAGAACATGCCAGAATCATAAGGACTAGATCCTTTATAACCGACAACGTAGAATTGACCAGTAGTTGCTCCATAATAAGGATCAACAAACACTTTCATGCCGTTCATCGTACCAACATACGTGTTGGTGTGTGAATCACCCGCAGCCGGATGACCAGTTTCCAACATACCAGACATTGACAATGCAGATGCAACGTCAGCAGAACAGATCATGAAGTTACCTTTGCCACGTCGCGTGTCAAAGCCAATTGCATTTCGATCACGCTCAATTTGATACATCAACCCTTTAAACTTCTCTACTGACCATCGGCCATTAGAGTCAACATCAAGATCGAAAGCACCAGCATTAGCAGTATTAGTAGCGGCTCCGTATCGTGCATTTGTATAAACGCGGCGAATGATTTCGCGGTTGATCTCATTGAGGATTTCAGTAGAAAGAATATTTGACAATTCAGTCTCTGCATCCAAACCATGAACTGCTTTCAAGTCTTGAGCAAGTTCCGTAGAGTACTCGGCTTTGAGGGCACGAGACTTAGCCGTTACGGTAGTCTTGTCAATACTGAATGCCATTTCTTGGAACGCACGTCCACCAGAAGATCCCTGTGCTTCAGCATCTGCCGTATCGAGCGCTTGACCAGTTTCCCACGTGTTAGCAGCAGTAAAAGGATTAGCACCACTGGCCAAAGCATCATGATCTGGCGTACCATCATTGTCACCAGAGAAAGCTGTATCTGCTTCGTTATGAAGCGCTTCAGTTCCATCCTGTGCACTGTAATGAGATTTCATTGCGAAAATCAGTCCTGTAGGTCCAGTCATAGGCTGAACACCACAGACGTCATAAGCAATAAGATGAGGCATGGCTCGGCGAACCAAACTAATTAGAATTGGATCCCAACCTTTTACATCCGCTCCAGCCACAGGTGCATGACCTGAGTTAACCGGTGCAGCTTCTTGCAAGAAAGCTTCTTGATTTTCCAACAATCGCAAAGTAACGTCTCTGCGATAAGTGTCTTTAATTTCAGGAAGATCGGCATGCTCCATTACTGGTTGCCACTTCTCCTTGATGTTTTCTGATAAATACATTTCTGTATACTCCTTGTAAATTGATTAATTAATTAAATTTGTTTTTCATTCATTCCATTACAAAGTTACTTGTTAGATAAATTGGAAATAGCACTCATAATACTGTCCATTCTGCCATCACTTTTTCCATCTGCAACTGGATTATTAGTACCGGCCGTTCCTTTATTATCTGTTACATCTTTTTTGTCTGATTTGAAATAGCTATTCTTAATAACATTGAGTTTCTCGCGATACTGTTCATCAGTATCGTAATCAACGTCCTCTGCTAGTTCGGTAAACTTCTCAACATCAGTATCAACCATTCCCTCTGAGATATCTCGGAATGCATCTTTAGCTTTAAATGTATTTAATTCTTTCACTGTGTCCATATGCTTTTGTGTCTGCTCGTCGAGTTTCTCTTCCAACTCAGCAACTTCAACAACCAGATTCTCGAATACATCTTCCTTCTCTTGTGGAACATCAATATAATGCTCTTCAAACAACTTCTTCAAACCAGAAATAAAACTCTCTGTAACTTCGTTGCGAACACCTTGTTCAACAGCAAGTTTATTTTCTGTCATCCATTCTTTTACTGTATAGTTGAGATATTTGTCTACATTCTCAGTCATTTCAGACTGCATAGACTCAATACGCTCATCCGTTTCTTTCTTCGTTTCTTCACGAATCTGTTTACGAATCTTAGCAATCTTAGACTTAACAGCAGCCTCAAAGATTGTAGCAGCTTTTGCTTTAAACTCTTCAGAAAGTTCTTCGCCGTCGACTAAAGCAGCAACATCAGGAGCAACATCTACTTCGATGTCTTCTTTCTTGGATTTTTTCCCTTCTTCTTTTTCGTCGTCGTCCTCGTCTTCTTCTTCGTCGTCGTCTTTAGCTGGGGGGAATTCCTCTTTTTTGGAGTCTTTAGACTTTCCTTCTTCGACATCTTCATCTTCGTCTTCGGAGTCGTCTTCTTCTTTTCTGGTTCCTTTGGCGTCTTTTTTAGACTCAACAGATTTTTTATTAGCTTCTTCAATAGATTCGTTATCATTTTTTTCATCCTCTGCGTTAGTGGCAGTTTCCATTATCTTTTTTTCAATTTCTCCATCACTTAGGGTTTCTTCGTTAGCCATTTTACATCTCCTTTAAAAGTGTTTTTTAACCTATATATATTTATAATATTAAAGATTTCCAAGGAATTTTTCGAATATATCAAGCTTTTTCTTATCTAATTCCTTCGATTTTGTATTTTTAATTTCATTTTGAATAGCATACTCAAGTTCACCTGTAGCACTGAATTCTTTTCCTTCCATAACACCATTTACAAATGCTGATGGTGCTGAGGGGTCTGCAACTATATCGACTGTAGTTAAAGTAAAATCTTTCTGTACTTCATTCACACCAGTCTTTTTATTCATCTTGAGACTTCCCAATCCTCTTGATGACACACCAAGTTTAACGCCTGAAGCAAGAAGATTTTTCACAATCTTTCCATTTGGTGTATCCATTATTTTTGCTTTACCAATAAAATCTTTCCCATCTTCTTCTAAAGCAGTAATCAAATGAGAAACACGATCAAGATTGATAGTTGGACCCATAGGATGTCCTAATTCACCGAGCGCACGACCTTCTTTGACAAATTTTGTTTTATATCTGTTTACTTCTTTTTTCAAAATGGAGTAAGGATATACACGACCATTTTGATTCTTAAGATCACTTTGCATAAAAATACCTTTAATATATTGATCTTTACCTTTGCCTTCGACAATATATTCAAGGTTTTCAAAATGTTCTGTAATAAGTTTCATTTTTTTATTTCCTTTTTCATTAATTAAAAGATGAATTAGCCTTTTTAATTTGTTTTGTAGATATTAATTTTTTCCAAGTTTTTAAATCTGTATTATTCATACCAGCATTGTTATAGTCTTTCTCTCTTTTCTGATACTCCATCATATAAACATTTTTTTCAACTTCTATTGCTTTTATATGACTTGCTGTTTTCTTACGAATACCAACCCATTTAGAAAGCATAATAGTATCAACAAGTATTTCATAAACTATACCATCTGAAATAATTTTCTTTCTTATATCAGCAGCTATAACTTCTTGTAATTCTTTAAAAGATTTCATTTACTTATTTTTCTTTTTTGCCATTCGTTCTGCCTCGGCTTTTTTAACCTGCGGTAAAAGTTTCTTAGCTAATTTTTTAATTAAAACTGATTTGGATTTAATTTTCTTTTCCAATGACGCTTTCCCTGCTTGCCCTAATTCCGATCTATTTTTACCTTTTAAAATCTTTTGTGCAACAAAATCTACTGCTTTTTTCTGCGCTCGTGTTTTTAATTTTTCTGGACTAGCTTTTTTACTCATTGCCCGTTCGCGTTTCTTGGCAATCATTTTAGCTTTAGCTTTCATGGTGCGTGCTAATTTATTCCGAGCTTGTACAGATAATACTTCAAACATCTTTTGCTGGTTCTTCTTTATCAAGCGTTACAAATTTAAAGACTTGCTTGTACTTGTCAATAGCATCAAAAGTCTTCTGTTTTAATGTTTTTTCAAACTCACCATTAGCCTTATTATATTTTTTATCTAATATATTTTTAACAATGGTTGTTTTTAATTCACTCATTTGATACTCCTTTTTGTTTGCCTAAGTTTTCTATAATAAAATCTACATCATTTATCGTATTTCTTAATACATCTTCATCTAGGTTATATTTAATAGATGCTTCAGATATAGCTAAACTAATTTTAGCTATACCATATTTATCAGTTAAATAAAATGCATGATGAACAGCATCTTCCAATACATTCGGAGATGTTTTTTTAACCTTGTCTTTATAATTTTTTATAAAGCTAGATTTTAATAGTGTCATAATAATTACCTATGAACATCAACCGGTGCAACCAGATCCGGATTAATCTCAAAATCATCTGGATCACCTTTACCCGCTTTCTTATTATCGCGATTAATCTGTTCTATTTCTTCATCCGTTAGACGTAGGATTCGTTTTCTAATCCATTGATCGGAAACAAACTTACCACTATACTCATCAACCATCTGTAAGAGTTCCATTCGTTCTCTGAGAATTTCATTATTTTTTAATTCTGCATAATGGGAATCTTTTGTCCAAATAAATTCAAGATTATCTCTAATATCACCCCAATCTTTTTCACCAATAATACCTTTGAGAATACATTGAATTCTTAACAAGTCAATAAACATTGTCGCAAATCTATGTCGCAACTTAGCAACAAACTTAGCAAACTTAATCTCGTCTCTATTAATCTCGGAAGCACGACCTAAGTTAAAGGCGGTTTGTTCTGTTCCCTCAATACGTGAGATTGGAACATTCAATGATTGGTAAAGTTTCTTTCTGAAATATTCAATATCTTCTATTTCACCTAAATTTTGTCCTGATGGTAATGTAGAAATTTCAGTTCCTCGTCCACCCTCTCGTCTTGGCAACCAGAAATCTTCGAGCATGGCCATTTGTTTTTTCTGATCTTCTACTTCCCCCGTCGCTGCATTATAAATTATTTTCTGTTTATACTTATTCATTACAGACGTTAAATATTGTTCTGCTTTTAATTTTGGTAGATTACCAACGTCAATATAAAATATTCTTCGTTCTGGTGCTCTTGCTAGTCTGTATATAACAAGAGAATCTTCAATCATTTTAAGTTGATTGAAAGGTTTTATTGACTTAAATAGATAACCTATAATAATTTGTTTTTGATTGTCCACCATACCAGAGTGGCAATACGAAATTGAATCTGGTGTTACTTGAACTGCACTAGTATTAGCTTCATCTGGTGTATATACAAAGAATTCTTCTTGATCAACTATTACTTCAATATTTGATATTGGATCTTTTTCTTTTTGTATTGTTGTAATCTTTTGTATTTTTAATGCATCAATCGGGATAAGTTCTTTAATACCTAATTGTGGTTTCTTGTCATCAATAATAATATGATGGTATATTTTTCCATCAACATACCATTTACGAAACAAATCAGAACCAATTCTATTAAAATCCAATAGTCGAAGAATATGTTTAAATTCTTTTACTATCTTTTCTTTAATAGAAGTACTCTGAGAAGTATTATCGAGAAAAAGATTAATAGATGATCTGCCGTCTTCGTGTACAACGGCTTCGTTAACAATATCAGAAACTGCCAAGTCCACTTCTTGTGTCATTGACATTTCACGATATTTTTGGATCAAAACATTTTCATCTTTGGCATTTACCCCTGTATCAAGATAATGTCCATAGATACCCCCACCATCAACAACTTGTGTCGAGCCATCAAGGTTTTCGGGCGTTACAAATGTTTTTTCTTTTTTTGTCTCTTTCTTCGCTATCTCAAAACCAAATAATTCAAACGCAGCCATATAAATCCCCTGTTTTATTATAAAAAAGAAAGGGGAAGGTTTCCCTTCCCCCTATTCAAAAATTAAACGCTAATTGTTACTCCACCGAGGGTGATAGAACCACTAATTGAAACATCAACTCCATTAGTAGTAGAACCATCCATACCTTGACCATCGACGGTAAAGTTATTAACAGCAAAGGTTACTGCGAACTCTTCAGGAGCTCCATCAGGATCCATTGCCAATTCAATAGCGGTTAATGTGGTTGGATAAATATCTTGAAGACGATATGTCCTTAAAGATTTACCCTCACGCGTCAATTGTGTAACTATAGCGTTACCATAGACTCCAGCAGCAGATGTAGTAGTTCTATTCTGTGAATGTTGCGTGATAGAATTCATCCACTGTTCCATTGCTGTTCTACTTTGCCATTCAGGATCATTAAGAATAGTTACCGTCCAATCTTCAAACGTACGATCTCCCGGAACTTTCAACATACGACCACGATAGGCAACGTCTATATTACCAATAACCGAACCCGGAATTTGCGTTGCTTTTCCGAGAAATTGTAAATCCATCGCCCCGAAAATGGCTGGAGCATTAACTACAACTTTATATAGATTAGGCCGAACCCCACCTCTAAAGTTGTTTTTGAAATCAGAAATTGTTGACATTTTATTACTCCTTTAAGTTTGTATATATTTATAAGATTTATCCACCGATTTCTGAGAAAGATACATCTGTTCTAGCGGCAATAAAGTTCAACTGGATGAAGTTGATAGAACGTGCTGGTTTGATATAAATATCACCAACAAAATTGTTCGTATCAATAACCTGACCAGTATTATTAGAACTGTCACATACTACCTTAAAGTCAGTAATACCACGACGACCCTGAACTTCTCTCAAGAAAGGTTCAACCATATTAACAAACTGTGCTCGGGTAAACTCGTCATTAAACTCAAATAACATCGCTTTAGCGGCTACTGAAATTGCTTTTTCCAAAACAATGAATAATCTTCGTACATTAATTCTATCAAATGCACTTGGAACACTTTGCATTGTTTTATCACCCCAAAGAACCACACCAGCACCCGTTTGTGTAATCAGAGGGTTAATACCAATCTGATACATTACATCACGTTCTGCTTTGGTTGCTTCCCAAGACAATTTAACAATGTTTTTAATTCCACCACGATTCAAACCTGCAGGTGACCACCATGCATCATTAGTAAAATCTGTTCGTGCACATAATCCTGCTATATCTCCATTCATTGGAACATATACGAATTTATCATTGTATCTGTCGTACTGATATTTCCATGCACTGTCCATTATACCATAACTACCAGCAGCACCAGCAAGAGCTAAAGTGCTTCTTGTGGCTTCTAGTGACGCTTGTTCAGAACCAGCATTTCTAACAACATCAGTCATAGGAGGTGAAACAAGAGCAACACAATCCTTACGAACCGATGCAATATTATCAATAATCCATTTGCTCGTATCTGCACTTGCAGGTCCACCCATAACCAAAGTAACATCTACAACTTCTGGATTGGTGTACATATTATATGCTGCTTGTAATTCACCATCAGAAAGCATATTGTCATCAGCACCACCAGCAAGTGATCCACCAATTATTTCTTTGCCAGTACCATTGATTCTTTTAAAATCACCACCGGCCATAACTCCGCCAGCATTTTTCTCAGGTGCCCCACCGCCGTTGTCCGAAGACGTTTCTGTAATTTCAGTAGGATCACCTAACCAAACATATTTTGATTCATTACGCAAAACAGTTCCAATATAATTATTTGAACCATCAATACGTTTCGCATCTGATGCTTTACTTACATAACCATGTGCCTCAAGAACATCGCCCGGTGAGTTTGTCCAAGCACCATCTTCGTCTATTACGAGGACATGCATTTCATCATTACCGGTAGTAGCACCACCATTAGAATCCTGCATAGCGGTTGAAGCACTCGGAGCGCTATCAAACCTAGCAAGGAATAATGCTTCATCATTAGTGCGTGCACTCGAAGCTTTGGCTTTAATTATTGCCCAACCAGCACCATCAACAGCAAGTACTTTTAAGCTATTTCCTAAAGCACCCGGATATTTTGCAACAAATAATGATTCTGTATAAGTTGTAGCGTCATAATCATCTTTGTTATGAGTAACGTTAGATGGTGTTGCTGAACTTGCATCATCGTCACCGACAACAGCGTTGCGTGCATCAGGACCAACATTTCTGGTTACAATAAGATTGTTAGAGTATGCGAGATAATTTGCAGCGGTAAGGAAGTACTTACCATCATTGTCTGAATTATCAAGCGGTGGACCATATTCGTTTACTAAATCGTTTTCTGTAGTGATTGATATCCTCTCTAAAACAGGACCCCATTGAAAACCACCACCGATAGCACCAATCGATGTGGCCACATTAGGGACTACTGTAGTAAGATCAATCTCACTAACATTAATTCCTGGGCTTACTTGAAACGCCATGTTATTTCTCCTTTATACAATAAGTTACATTTTTTATATTAATATAAATTTCATCAATGACGCATTATCTGTTATTCTACATTTACCCAAACGTTTCCCATATTATCTATTTCACGATCGTCTTCCTTTAGACCATTACTAATAATTCCGAATGGTGTTGTCATATCTTCAAGTTCATTTAGTTGATTTTTATAAAGATTGGATCTAATATTTTGATTACTCAAATCTTTAAAATATTGCTGATCGACCATCCATGCAAATAAAACTAAAGTAATAATTAAATCATCATTTGCTCCTTCTTCTGCAGAAAAAGAATCTGCACTAGAAACAAAT
>CALBXV010000079.1 GCA_937890045.1 uncultured archaeon | reverse complement strand
ACAATGAGAGGAGAGGACAGGTGAACAAAGAACAAAAAAAGATATGGCAAGAAGCCTGCAATCATGAGGAAAAAGCAAAAGGATATGTTTCTGCAGAGTTATTAATGTTACCTATATTTATAGGATTAGCAGAAGAAGGTTTAATTGATGTAGGCGTTTGTGACGATTTAACAATTATAGGAACTAAAGGCTCATTTGATAAAAAGGAGGAAAAGACAGATATTGATGCGTAATATATATAAAATATTTCTGAATATTGTCAAGATTATACACTATAATGTGTCACTGATGACAAGGTACGTTGATGATTACATGAATAAATAAGCATAAGGAGGAAACTAATGCTATACACAGTCACTGGAATATGGAAAAGAATACTACCAAATGGAGGGAGTTCACACTATCTTCAAGTAGAGCAAAAGCTGAGAGCTACTAATAGAATTGAGAAAGTATGGATAAACCCTATGTCTATACCTAAAGACCTCGATACATCCACAGTAAATGTTGGTGATAAGGTTGAGATAGCCGATAGCCGCTTTGAATATGGTAACATTCACGCAGTTGCGTGCAGATGTAGTAAATGTATCGGTACCTTTAAAAGAATAATGGAGAAAGCTAAAGAGCAAGGAACCATTATTATTGATGTTGGTTCAACAAAATGACTAACGAACAAATTGTTGGAGTAGGCATAATCACATATCTTTTGATATGGGTGGCAATCTTTGAATTGATAATAAATAATGATGTAACAGCGAAAGCGAGGAAAATAATGGATAGTACAATGGACATTTATAAAATGGTGATACTTGGGATAGAGCATTTTGCACTATTTATAGTAGGATTCTTAGGAGGTGCATTCACCTTCTATTTCAAGAGTAAATATTACTTGAATACAAGGTTATTTACTAAAGAAGAAGTAAGAGGACTGGTTAATATGGCTCTTGGCGAAGAAAGACGCAAAGAATCATCATTAATGAATAAGACTCTTAGAAAGCTGAAATAATATGATGAAATGCAGCATTTGTGAAGATAATATAGAAGAACAAGAACATCCTATAACTGGTGAAATATTTTGGAATAAAGGACATAATGCAGAGCCAATTAACGATGGGAGATGTTGTGATAGGTGTAATTATACAATTGTTATTGTAAAAAGGATGGAAATAATGGGAATTGATTTTATAAAAAATAGAAAGAAAGGGTAATATAATGCCATTAAGCGATGAACAGACAATTGGTCTTATAGAAGATGTGACTAGTCTCATAAATACGATATCCACTCTACAGCAAAAGATTATTGACCTGAATCAAAAAATTAAGTCAGTATCCGAATTAACCTTAAATCTAATAGAACACACAAATATGCCTGAGCCACAAATAATGCCTTGTGACCCAGATGATGGCAGTTGGGTAGGTAGATAGTGATTAGATATTTCTATAACAGGTGTCCATACAACAATAAAGAAGATTTAGATAAGTGGGCATCTGTGTATTTTAAAGAGCCATTGTATAAGTTCAGAAGAAAAAAGAAAGATGAACTTTATGCAATATGGTATTCAGTTGCTAATAAAAAAGAATTTGTCAGCAAGGAGCTGTCAATGTAATACACAATCGTAATAAAGGGAGGAAACTCTAATGTACAGACCTCGAAACAATACTATCCAAGAAAAGATAGTAAAAATTCTGAACACAAAGATGATTGTAGGTGCCTGGTATTCATATAGTGATATCAGAAGTTGGACTACCGGGTACAAAGAAGGCACGCTGTCTTCTGTTCTAAGCAAATGCAAAGGCATAGGTGCTTTAGAATACAATAGTGGTAGTGGAGATAGGGCAAGGACAAGAGAGATTGACTATCAAGATATGCTTGATTACTCTCGGACCTTCAAAACGGTCTCAAATAATTTGGGTGTAACTCAGGTTATTTGTAATAAAGTTAAAGCTCTTAAACATGTTGATTTCACAAATACTGAAGTCAGTACTGTCCTTAATCTCAACGAAACTGTTGTAACAGATGTAATCAACTGTGAATTTAATGTTCACAAATATAATGATTACTGGCGTGAAACCAGAGCATCTAAAGAGACTAGTAATGCAGGAATAAGAACTAGCCAGGATGGGCTTGAAGATATGGCATCTAAAATAAAAGATGCTGTAGATGATCTAGTCAATACTGTTTGGCACTTATCATCCACAAAATGACTGAAGCCACTAACCACGACATCAAATTGATGCGAAAAGGCATCGCTGTATACATCAAAAGGAAGTATTACAGAATGTTGCTGAAGATGAGCCACAGTGATATAAGATTACTGTGGAGTATCTTTAATGGCAAAGGTTAAGTAGCTCAAAGTGAAGGTGCCCTAACTCAATGTTTGGGCGCCTTCATCCCTTTAAACGATTAATAAACAAAATGGAGGAAGTAATGAAAAACTTCTTAGAAACATATGCACATATAATAAACCCCGTAGTAGCTGTTGCAGCAATTCTTGGTTTATTTTACTTAGGTAGTACTGTCATCCCTGAAAATGAAATCACACATAACGAACCAGTAGTGATAGAGCAATTAACAACCCCACAACCTGATCCTGAACCAGAGCCTATTGTAGAGCCTGAACCAGTATTAGAAGAAGTGGTTAAAGAAGTGGTTGAAGTTGAGGAAGATACTGTGGTTGTTGATACAATTATAAGTATTATTGAGGTGGAAGTTAGCCCAATAGAAGTACCAGTTGAAGTAGAGGTTGATTCAACAGATAAAGCTGATTCTATATATACCAGGGAGTTTACAGAGAGCTTTGATGTGACAGTATCAACAGATGGATATTTAATTGTCCCTGACTCAGTAGATAATATAGTTAATGCATTTGTATATGCAGCTGAAAGAGTTGGTCGTAATACATACTTTGAATGGAGAGATTCAATATATACAACTAAAAACTTCTATGATAATACAAAGAAGATGAATAGGAGATAATAATGCCTAATTGGTGTGACAATATAGTAAACATAAGTGGAGATGCTGAAGACATAAAAACCTTTAAAGATAAAGCCTTTAATAAAGGAGTCTTCCATTTTAATAATCTTATACCAATGCCTGAAGAACTTGATATTACATCTGGGTATCTTGGAGAAGGCACTCCAGAGCAAGAAGAGCTAGAAAAGATACAATCCTCAAATATTGTAAAACATGGATATAAGGACTGGTATGACTGGTGTTGTAATAATTGGGGAACAAAATGGGATATAAATGCTCAAGATATAAGTGATGACAATGAGTTTATTACTCTTGAATTCGAGACAGCTTGGGGGCCTCCAGAAGGTGTATTTTATTACATAAAGGATAACTTCCCGAGGCTCGATATATCATGGTTCTATCATGAACCTGGGATGGAAATGGCTGGATATTTGGAGGGATAACATCCACATTACAATGCCATAGGCATGGAAATATTTAAGGTGTTGAAGCGTGTAAAATAAATGTGATTAAGTGGATTCATTGAAATTACTCAAAATTAGCTTATGATCATTCCCGACGGGGTTGAAACAGCTTAATGAACCAGTAAATTAAACCGTACGCAGAGTTCGCCTTAATATTTTAATTAGTTCGGAGGGGTGGCAGAGGGTGACATCATTAACCCTTCCTCCATTTACTACGACATGGTAAATACTGTTGCCCCTCTCTTATTTTCTTTGAAAATCCTCGAATATTTCGTAAATTTACTACCTAATAAACCTCTAAAATAAGGAGAACAATCACATGACAAAATATAATAAGGTTGGCAAAGGTGCCGCATTCATACGTGAGAAAACCAATGAGAAACAACCTGACTTCGGTGGTACTGTAACTGTAATGGATAAAGAGTTCATGGTATCATTGTGGAAGTCCCGCACAAAAAAAGGTGACCCCTACCTAAGTATCCAGTTTTCAGAGCGTATCGAAGATGATGCAGATACGTCTGGCCCCTGGGACTCCGAAAAAAAAGCATAGAGCCTAGTGCTTGATATAGAAAGGGTATATGCTGACTTTATAAATTCCCACAGAGAAGACCACGACCGTAAATATGAAAAGTATAAGGAAGAAGGCTGGTTCGGAGCATCATCTGCTGGTCATTGTTTTAAGAAACAATACTATAAATATCTCAGCATTGAACCTCAAGGATTTAGCGATAGAGTTGCAAGACTATTAAGACTTGGAACTATCGTACATGAGGATGTGGCGAAAGCAGTAAAGTTGTATAGAAAGACCTCAGAATCAAAGATATACGTTGAAAAACAAGTAAAGATTCCAAGGTTGAAGGTCTTAGGTCATATAGATATTCTTGAACAAGAGAATGGTACTTCAAGAGTATTTGACTTAAAGACTGTTGCAGGATATAGATGGAGGAAAAAGTTTGGACGCACTACAAAGAATTTCAAACCAGACCCTGATTTAGATATAAACTATAAAATGCAACTTGGATCATATGGACTTGCATTAGTTGATAAATCAACTGATGTAGAAATGTATCTATGTTGGTATAACAAAGATAACAGTACCATGAAAACTCCTATTGAAGTAGATGGAGGTTGGATTGATGAAGCAGAAGCGTACTGGTTTGATTTGTGGAATACCATAGATGAAATAGGAAATCCTGATGAAATGATACCAGGAGTCACAGACGGTGTTCCTATGAATGAAGAATGGGAATGTAACTACTGTCCATATAATCACCTATGTAACAGTAAATTTAACACTAAGAAAAGATAAGGAGGAATAATGTGGTTTGACAAAACAATGTCCGATTCCATTAAGAACATAGCTGCAGCTCAGCTTGAAGTTCAGAAAGAGATAAAGGATATCTCTAAGGACAGTACTGGATATGGATACAAGTATACATCATTTGATAAACTTGTTCAATATCTAAGACCCTTACTGACAAAGCATGGAATATCTTTCGTTCAGATGCCAGTAGGAGATAGATACGATGATAATGATGGAAAAGGTACAGTAGGCTTACAGACACTGTATATGCACGTAGAATCAGGTGAATGGATTACTAACTCTATAAAATCACCTATTGCAGAATCTAAAGGAATGAATACATATCAATCAATTGGTAGTGCTATTACATACTTTAGAAGATATAGTCTTTCATCATTTGTAGGTATTGCAAGCGAAGAAGATGTGGATGCTTCAAATGAAACCAGAAAACCAACAATAAATAAAGGAGGAGATGAATGGTAACACAAAGTTATGGAGCTTTCTCAATGGTTCCAGGTCTCAGATATAGTGTGGGACTAAATGATGGCAAAGAATTTAGAAGAGTAGCCTTTGTAGGCACTAAGCTGCTAAATGGAAAGCCAATGATGTGCTTTAAGACTGTTGAATCTGTTGATTTAACGGTAAATCCAAGCTATATGGCTTTTATAGTCGAAGATATAGTCGAAATCATCGACGTGACTCTAAAAGAAGATAACCTCATAAAATAGGAGAAACATCTATATGGGTAAACTAACAAAAAAGGACGTTGAAGTTTTAGAAAGCTCTGGCGTTCTTGATGAAGAAACCACTGCTGGTATAAGAGCTAATGGATTAGCTAGTGGTCGTAAAACCAGCACAAAACGATACATGCTTACTACTGATGGTACATGGGTCAGCCCCACCCTATATTGGCGTGGAGCTAAAGATACAACACCATCTAAAAGGATGCAAGAGTTCAATACTAAATTCAGTGAACTTTTGACAGAGTTTGCAACTGATCGTAAATAAAGAGTAATAACGCACCGTGTTGATATGTTTAAGGCTAGGTATTGCCAGTAATATTCGAAGAGGATAGTCTAGACTGAAATCAAGACTTATGAATATTATGCTATGGCTCTAGCCTTAGATTATACCCCTTTCACATACCATCGGTGCGTTATCTTTTATCGTTAAACAATAAATATTTATTAATAATCAATATGGAGGATAATTAAATGTCTGTTAACATAAATAAAGAAAAATTTGATAAGTTTGAAGAAGTAAGAAAGGGTGGTGAATATAATATGTATGACCCAGGAGCCAGATATGGAACTGGACTTACTGAAAAAGAATGGAAGACTATAATGAAGGATTACGGCAAGTTAAAAGAATCATGGTCAACCAATAACAATAATGGAGTTAAATAATGGCAAAAGTAGCAAAGAAACCTGAGATGAGTAGTTTAGTTAAGATGACAGTGAGTGAAGACGAACTACGCATTAATAAAATAGGATACAAAGAACTTAATAAGAAGAACACTGACCTATCAAAGAAGATAGAATCATTAGAAGGAAAGATTGAGGTGGCAAATGCTAAGTTATTTGATGAAGATGTAAGCGAAGATGAGTTAAGAGTGAATAAGCTTGGATATAGGAGCTTGTCTGTTAAAATCACTGAAATATCCCATCAAATTCAAGACATGGAAACAAGGCTTCTGAACCTTGAATCCCAAATGATATCACTATCAAGCAGAGTTCAGAGAATTGATGGTAGAAAATACGAATGATATATATTAATAAATTATATCCTAATATATGTAAACATCAATCTTGCCTAAGTCGAGCAATATATGAATTTAAAAATGACATGGAAGACGAAAAAGGTGAATATAGAACAATTACAGTAGGATATTCATGTGAACATCACATAGAAGAAGTCAACAAATTACTAAAGGAGATATATTATGGGAACGAGAAGTCTGACGACATTTAATGATGAATGGAAAAATGAAGAGATAGCTGTCTTATACAGACAGTATGACGGATACCCACAAGGTCATGGCAAAGAACTCTTTGAGTTTTTAGATGGAACAACAGTTGGTAATGGAATAAATGCTGATAGTCCACCTAAATTTGCTAATGGCATGGGTTGTTTAGCTGCTCAAATAGTTTCACACTTCAAAGGTGATAAAGCAGGTGACTTTTATTTATACGCACCAGGGACTCGGGATGTAGGTGAACAATATATATACAGTATATATTTCACTGAAAAAACATTGATGATAAAGATATCGAATATGTACAACGATGATGAATCATTCGATGGGACTATAGATGAATTTGGTAAATGGCTTAATATAGTCTAATGTTCAAAAAAAACAAGAATAGAGTGTGCGATTGGAAGAAATATCCAAAGAAATCATGGCCATACAAAGACGATGTTTTAAATGACCCTAAGTATTTAAAAGACCGTGCAGAGTTATTCGCTAATACTGGGAATGATTTAGCACCTTTTAACGGATGGTGGTGGTTCACCCCCAATAAAATTCATAAATATAAAAAAATGAAAAGAAACAGAATAAGAAAAAGGAGTAAGTAATGGGTAAGATGTCTGAAATAGCATTCCTGTTAGAAACAGGTGATGAAAAGGGATTAGTAGAGTTTTTCGGTAAACAAGGATGGAGAAAACCTGTTGCTGAAATTGGTGGTAAGGAACTTATAAAAGCATTTGATGAAATAAAAGAAGCTAAAAAGAAAACTAAGGAATATGTTCGCATATCTGATATAAATAAAGAAATAGCAAAAGAATGGAGGAAAAATAATGGCTGAAGAATATAAAATTAAAGAGGGAATGAAAGAACAGTTGTTACAAACATTGG
>CALBXV010000078.1 GCA_937890045.1 uncultured archaeon | reverse complement strand
TTGCGGGATCAGTTGCGACAGGAGAAGCGTGTGAATACTTATGTGAAAAAGGAGCAGACGCGATTAGAGTCGGAATTGGAAATGGATCGTTATGTGAAACGAGAATCAGAACGGGCGTGGGAATCCCTCAGGTGTCTGCTCTCATTGATTGTGTTGCCGTTGCTGATACTTTTGATACTCCCATTATTGCTGATGGTGGTGTTCGCACTATTGGTGATGTGTGTAAAGGACTTGCTTGTGGGGCTGACACGATTATGTTGGGTTCCCTTTTATCTGGTACAAAAGAAACTCCAGGAACGATTGAAAAAATAGGCGAGTGGCCTAATGAAATGTTATATAAAAAATATAGAGGGTCTGCATCTTTAGATTCAAAACACGATAGAGGTGATGATAAAAATGTTGAAGGTAATCACAAAGTTATACCCTATAAGGGTAAGGTCAAAAGAATTCTTAAAGATATACAAGAGGGAATTCGTAGTGCTTTCAGTTATGTTGGCGCTAACGATATTTCTGAGTTTCATTCTAAGGTAGAATTGATACAAGTTACAGGGGCAGGTAATATTGAGGGAAAACCTCATTTACTTAATAGTTAATTAGTAACGATCATTCGTTGAGATTAATAAGTAATTGGGAGATTTATTTTGCAATTGGAAGAAATTAAAGAAAAATTAGAAGAAGCTTTAGAAACAAGTAATTGGGATATCATAATGGAAATAATTAGTGATATCGAAATAGAAGAAAATTATATGTCACCTTTTACCAATGGTGGCGATGATGATGATGATGAGGAAAATTGGTTAGAATAATAAGTAAGGAAATAGAATGAATACAGGCACAGTAAAATGGTTTGATACTAAAAAAGGTTACGGTTTCGTAGCAGATTCAGTATCAGAAGGCAAAGATTACTTTGTACATTTTTCCGATATTCAAACAGAAGGCTTTAAGACTTTAGAAGAAGGTCAAAAAGTATCGTTTGAAATTGGTGAAGGTAGGCAAGGTCCAGTAGCAAAAAACGTTACAGCAACGGACTAGGGAGTATGTCTTGGAGCAATATATAATCTAATGAGCATCTATAAGATGTGGAAGGATGCGTATTGCTCCAAGCTATTATACGGGGCTGTTATTGGTAATCGACTGGTGTTATTTGATAATAAAGTGCAACGGAGTTTGAGTAAGACTCGCTACAAAAGACTCACAAACCTAAATAGCGATAAATCGCTCGAAGGGTTGGTAATTGATTGGCATTTTGCTACATCAGAAATGGGATTCGACAACTATGTTGAAGAACCTGTATCAGATTATCAACCGACTTACGCTTACGCACAAGTCTCTGAGTTGTCTAACACTCGGACATAAAATAAGTTAGACGGTCACTCGTTCATAGATTAGAGTATAAATAAATCTGTCAGTTAAATCAATCTGAGTAAATTGGTCTATGGTGGGTTTGTTGGTAGACTACCGTATTTGGAAACCAACTAAGTTGTGAATGACTTTATATTTGAAAACAGACAGGACCGGCGTTCGAATCGCCGCAGCTCCACTAAAGATTATGAAAATAATGGTAAAACATAATTTTAAAATATATTTATATTAAATAACGGGAAAGTAAGAATGCGTAAATTAATTGATTCTAGTAGTGTGTTGGCATTTATCCTTTTGATAACTTTTTCAAATGGATTTATTTCAGTCAATATATTAGAAAAAAATAAGAGATATTATAACTCTTTAATAGAAACTATTAAAGAGGAAAATGTTGCATTAACTGAAACTCTAACAGAGTTAAAAAGTGAAGGAATGGACGTGACTGTAACTATGTACCAACCTGTTCGTTATCAAACTGATTCTACACCGAACATTCTCGCAGATGGAACGCGTATTAAGACGGAAGAAGCGTCTAATTATAAATTTATAGCGGTGAGTAGAAATCTTTTGAAACGATGGGGCGGCTGGTTAAATTACGGCGATTTTGTTTTACTTAAAGGTACAGATCATAAAGATGGTGTCTATCAAGTAAGAGATACAATGAATAAACGTTGGGTTAATCGTATTGATATTCTAGAATCTGTTAGTGTTAAACCATATAAAATGAATGGTCAAATACATAAAACAGATTTAGTACATTTTAATAAAGTGAGTAATGAATAATTAAGGTTGTTGAATGATAAGTTATATCGGTGGTAAAAACCGTATGGCTAAATGGATTGGGAATTATATTCCTAATGATATAGAAACATATGTAGAAGTTTTTGGTGGGGCATTTTGGGTATATGTCAATGGACAGATACATAAAAAACCCATTTTAAAAAATGTTATATATAATGATTTTAATAGATATATGACAAATTTATTTGCGTGTTGTAGAAATCCACAAGAATTTTTAAAGTCAATGGATGAAATTGTTGCACAAGATTCTGAGTTATTTTATCAATTTAAAACAGATGTATTTGAAAATAAAAATATTAAAGATATAGAAATACCAGATTATGATTATGGGATGAAATATGCCTATATAGTTACACAAATATTTTCAGGGTTAAATCCAGAAAAAGGTAAATTTATAGATTTAAAAGGAAAGTATAGTTCTAAATTTGATGCATTTAGAAGAAGATTAAAAAATCCTGCGGTTGTGGAAAAATTAAATAAAATAACTAATGTTGAAAATATGGATTGTGAAGAAGTTATTAAAAAATATGATAGTCCTAAAACATATTTTTATGTAGATCCACCTTATTGGAAAACAGAAAATTATTATTCATTACATGATTTTGATACAGATGATCATAAAAGATTAGCTGATGTATTAAAAAATATAGAAGGTAGATTTAGTTTGTCATATTATGATTTTGAACAATTACATGATTGGTTTCCAGAAGATGAATATGAGTGGGAATTAAAAGATTTTGTAAAACCGGCTTCTGCACAAAAAGGCAAAAGCCAAAATAAAGGAACAGAGTTATTGATTATGAATTATCAATTAGAAAATAAAAAAGAAAAAGTTAAAAATATAGAACATAAGTTTTGGAGTTAAATTATGGTTACACTTACAACTGATCAAATTATAGAACGATATAAAGAGTTAATGGAAATGGTAGAAACTCATTTAGAAGGGGAAACTCTCGAAGGAGTTAAATCTATCATTAGCCATTTTGAAAATAGATTAATGGAAGCACCAGCTTCAGGTAGATTAGATTACCACAATTGTTTCGTTGGTGGATTTTTAGATCATACGGTTAGAGTTGCTACAACTGCATTAAAGGTAAAGAAACAATTTGAGGATTTGGGCGTTGAAGTACAACATCCAGATTCGGATGTTTTTTTAGCCGCTATGTTTCATGACTGGGGAAAACTTGGGGATTTAGATACACCATATTATAAAGAACAGGATTCAGAATGGCATCGTAATAAGCTTGGAGAATTTTATAAACATAATGAAATTGGAGAATATATGTCAGTAACAGATAGGTCGTTATGGATACTTCAGCAGTTTAATGTTAATGTAAGTACTGAAGTTTGGAAAGCAATTAAAATGTCTGATGGAATGTTTGATGCTGGAAATGAACAGTATTATAGAAAACCATCAGCTACTAGAAATGTGTTACATTATATAGTACATATGGCAGATTGGATGTCAACTATTGCTGAAAAACAACATCATGTACAGGGTGAAGTAAAACAAAAAGAAAAAGAAGAAGAATCTGTTGAGAAGTTTAAAGAGCAAATGGAAGCTACTACTGAAGTATTATCAGCTACAGAAGAAAAACAAGAAGTTAGTAGTGATAGAGCTAAAGAACTTTTTGAAGAATTGTTTGGAGATAAATAATGTTAGTAGAAATATTATTAGGAATTTTTATAGTGGCGTTTATAATTGAAGGATATGTAATTTTTAATCTTACAAGAAAATCAGAAATGTTAGAAACGTGGATAGAAGATTTTAGTGATAGAATGTATCGAGCATATAATGATATGAAGGTTATTGATGCTAAAGGAGTATTTGAAGCCGACGATGAAGTTGGTGAGGTATTTACACAATTAAGAGATATAACAGAACAATTAAGTACAATCGGATTAGAGGAGCAAGAAAGTGCCAGTTAAAAGAAAAAAGAAAAGTAAAATATATTTTGGGCAAAAAACTGAAGATGCAATTATTAGATATAATAAATGCGATAAAATACATATTAAAAATAGAATTTATGAGGAGCATATACAGGCAGCTTTTGATAAGTTAGCAGAAAATTTAATACATACATTTAAATTTTATTATTTTGATGTACCATTACTAGATGTTAAACATGAAGTAGTGGGATTTTTATTAATGAATTTACATAAATACGATCCAACTAAAGGAAAGGCATTTTCTTATTTTAGTATTGTTGGAAAAAATTGGTTGATATTACACAATAATAATAACTATAAAAAAATGAAACAACATACATCCATAGATTCATTAGATTTTAAACGTAATGTAGGTTCTGAAACAGCGAGATTAGAAGAGAATGAATATTATAATGATTTTGTTGAACAAATGGTAATTTTTTGGGATAATAATTTAACTAGTTTTTTTAAAAGAAAAAAAGATTTAAATGTAGCGTATTCTGTATTAGAGTTATTTAAACGGCGTGAGTCATTAGAAAATTTTAATAAGAAAGCTCTTTATATATTAATTAGAGAAATGACTGGATCTAATACTCAGCATATTACTAGAGTGGTTAATCAAATGAAACAACAGTATTTACTTTTAAATACAGAATATCAAAAAGAAGGTTCTATAGATACATCTAATACGGGATCTATATTTGCATAACTAATTTATATAAATGATAATGAGATTTAGTCTCACTATCATCATAATTAAAGATTCAACCGATTTTTAGTTTCCACTAATAGACAGACTTAAAAACGACCGAATCTTTAAACAAAAAAAGGGGAAAGAAATTAATCTCTCCCCTTTTTTTACATCTGATAGGTATAGGCACACCCATCAAAATCATTCCACTGCCTACTTGCGGAATAAACCAACCAATACCAATAAAGCTACGAGTCCAGCGAAACCGCCTTCTCCAAACTGACTGATAATTGCTGTTAGGTTTCCAATAACATTGACACCAAAAATGCCTGTTCCGAAGATTACTTCGGAAATAGCACCTATGGCAACAAAGGATAGCATCAAATGAGCTAAGTCATCAAGATATCCTTTAACCATTGTTACGACTTCCTTCATGGTTATTCTCCCGTTAGTTATGTATCATAAGGGTATTTTTTCCCTCTAAAATAACTATTTAAGTAACTAAATTTCCGAAGTTCTTATATATTTATATACAAGAGGTTTTTATGTCAGTTATATTTATATATGAATAATAAGGTTAAAATCAATCATGTCAGATTATAAAGTATTTAAAGAAAAATCATTGGCCGATATCTTTGAAGATATTTACAACAACTCATCAGATAATAAAAAACAACTAGATGTGCTGATTAGAGAAGTAGTGCAATTTGTAAAAGATGGTGATACTGCAGTTCAATTAATACCAGCGATTAAGGAATATTTGGAAATAAAAGTTAAAAATGATGAACAGTTAGTAAAAATGGCAGCCATTGTACAAAGATTGGTTGTAGGAGAGCAAAAAGGTTCTAGTGAGTTTGAATTTGGTTTGTCGGATAAAGAAAAAGAAGATTTGTTAAAATCTTTAGATCCAGTAGCTAAGGATTTACAAAAATATACAGATGAAATCAATAGTAAAATAGAACCAGAACCAACTAAAATAGTAGAATCATAATGGATAAAGGTAAATTTTTTGAAAAAAGTGAACCTATAGGAACTAAAAGTGATGATGTAGGTGGTAGATTTGTTCTTAGAAGTGAAATTTATTCGTTAATAAAAAAGTATGCAGAAGATAATAGATTTGCATCTTTTGAAATAGATTTTTTGAAAGTGAGCAAAGTATGGGATACTGTAGATGATGCAGCAGATGATATGAGTAAATTTGGAATGGTGTCAGGTAAATTTATTTATAGTGAATCACAAAAATTACAAAAAACTGCAAAAGCGTATCCGTTAAACGTTAGTTCATTTGAGTTACCACTTCCAAAAGAAATTATACCAGTTATAAAATATAATGAAACTAATTATTATTTAGATCAACTTACTTTAAATGGACTTATACCATCATATAGTCCTGAAATTGGTATGACTGATTTACCTTCAAATACATTAAAAACTATACAAGAAAGAGTTGAAGGTTATGATGCTCCTAAAAATCCCAAGAAAAGACCAATAGTAAATCAAGGTTCAAAGCAGATTAGTAGTAGATATGGTTCTTCTATTTTAATGGATCATAAAGAATCAAAACCTAGTATTAGATTAAGTAATAATCAAAGTCAATCTCCACAAAATGCATCATTTTTCTCACCAACATTTTTTAGAGAAGGATCGACTATTTTATTGGATAGTGATACTACAGAAAATTTTCCCATGGCTTCAGTACAAAATGTACAGAGAATGAATGATAATAATGGTAATAAGATTATAATAAATTCTGATCAATTGATATTTCAAAGTAGACAAGATTCTATACATATAAACAGTCCTGATACCATTTATATTAATGCACCAAATGTTAAAATTAATAATGAACCAGCAGTAATGGGATATGAGGTATCTGATGTTCTGCATCAAATATTAGATATGTTGGGAAAAATTATATCAGGTATTTTATCTCATCCAACTACCGCAGGAGGATTCACTTCGGGTGCCCAACAAGCTGCAGCGGAAACATACCTTATGGATATACGTGAGCAGTTAGATGAATTTCTAGCTACAGATGGAAAACATGGTATTAGTAAATTAAAAGATGGTATATCTGAATCTAAAGCTGGTGATATATAATGGCTAAAACATTTGTAGGTAAAAATATAGAAAGAGGAGTTAATAGTGTAACAACTCCAGTTAATGAAGAAACTGTAAAATTAAAGAAGATGAATCGGAAGCTTAAAAAAGCTAAAAAACCAGGAATGGAAGGGTCTATATCGATAAAAGATCTTCAGGATATGGAAACAGCTTTAGCGGCTATTGACGCGATATTAAATAAAGTAGATGTATCTAAAGTTGATAAGTTAATTACTGGAGCTAGAAAATTTATAAGGATGACAAAGGCGGGACTCAAAGCCGCTAAAATATCTGCTAGTGCAGTAAATCCAACAGTAGGTGCAAATATGGAAGCAATGCAGGTTGGACAAAAATATATTGATGATGGTGAAGATACTATAGATGGAGTAGCATTACCTGCCATGATAGGAGCAGGTACTCAGATTTCAAATAGTAAAGGATTAATGACAGAAAATGCTACATTAATCAAGGATGCAAAAGTAGTTAAAGAAAAAGGTGTAGACCCAAAACTAGCTCTTTTGCAGTCAAAGTGGACAAGGGCTTCAAGAGAAGGTAATGCAGTTACATTTTATTTAGAAAGTAGAGAAAATAAAGAATTTGTAAATGCCGACCCTCAACGATACCAAAGTGTTTTAGTAGAAGCAAAGGCTACAGGACAGTTAAGTAAAGTGCAATCTGGCGGAGAGGCTAATATACAAAACAGAATGAAAGTGGAAATAGATAATCATAAATTGATGGCAAATTTACAAACAGATTATAATGAATATTATAGTATGGTAAATGAGTTAAAAAGTAAAGAGGAAGAAAGAGAAGGATATATAGCTGATGACCCAGATATGTTTGCATCAGATATAGAAGATTTGAATGAGGAAATAAGTATTTTAAGATCTAGTAGAGATAGCAGTGGTGGTAGATTATTAGATACTAAGAAAACATATAAGGATAATTTGACTACTTTAAAATCTATAGGTGCAGGGAAATCTCCTACTGGAATGTTAAATAGTCGTGAAGTAATGACGCTATCAAGTTCTCAGAAAACAAGTTTATCTAAAGAAATAGACTCTGCAATGTCAATTGCAAGAAATTTTTCACGAAATCTAGGAATGAATGCAGTTTATATAGATAAAGCAGAACCTGCTATAAAATACGATTTTCAATTGTTGTGGGATCTTACAAAAGATCAAAATGGAATGTTTAAGCTAGTAATAGTTCTTGAAAATAGATCAGCTTAATTGTTAAAAATAATAGTTATTAAATAATGGAGTAAATTATGAAAAAAGGCGAGATGATAAAAATAATAGAACGAGTAGTTCGTAAGGAAGTTAAAAAACAAATGAATGAGATATTTATTAAAGAAGGAAACTCTACTTCTCTCACCGAATTAGTTTCAAAATCATTAACCGAAAAAGAGTTTAAAGAGCCAATTAGAAAAGAATATAAAGTTGGTAAAAAAGAAGAAATTAAATATACGAAAAATAAAGAGTTAAATAAAGTTTTGAATGAAACTAAAGGTGGACTCCCCCAGGGTGATGGAACTGAATCTTATCCTACGATGGGTGGAGGAATATTCGATTCGAATAAAGTAACAGAGGTAGCAATGCAGAGCGGAGAATTTGGAAACACTGGTGAATTTAAAAGAGAATTGGGCGCAGCAATGACAGCTAAGTCAGCAGGAGTACCAATTGAAAAAGTTCCAGAATCTACAATGAAAGCTTTAACAAGAGATTATAGTGATTTAATGAAAGCGATAGATAAGAAGAAAACAAATGGCGTCTAATAGAGAATATGATCAAGATCCAGATGTTACTATAGGGATAAGATTGCCAATTGATGAAAATTGGACACCATCAGAATCTACTATGACTGCAGCTGAGTTTAATATTCAAAATTTACTTAAAACTAAATATGGTGAAAGAGTGGCTCATCCTACTTTTGGATGTGCTCTAGCATCTATTTTATTTGAGCAAATGGATGATTCTATAAATGATAAAGTAGATGAAGCACTAAATGATGCAATAGATAAATGGCTTCCCTATCTTAGAATTGTAAATATAGATACCAAAATAGATAATCGTAATAGAAGATTAAACATTTCACTTACTTATGCTCTAAAAAATGACCCAACTAGAACAAATACTACTATGATTGTATATACTTAGGAGTTAAAATATGCCAACTTATAAAAAAGATATATCATATTTAGGAAGAGATTTTGCAGGTTTAAGAGGAAACCTTATAGAATTTGCAAAAACATATTTTCCTAATACTTATAAAGATTTTAATGAATCTGCTCCTGGCACTATGTTTTTAGAATCTGCAGCATATGTTGGAGATGTTTTGGGTTATTACATTGATGCTATGTTTAAAGAAAGTTTGTTACCTTATGCAGAAGAAAAAAATCAAGTATATAATATAGCACAATTTATGGGATATACTCCCAGATTGATATCACCATCCATGGCTACAGTTACTTTTTCACAGGAAGTTCCAGCTATGACTGATGACCCAACACAACCAGATTATGATTATGCTTTAAATGTTAAAGCAACTACTAGACTATTCGCTCCTAATTTTGGAGTTGAATATAGATTGTTAACTGATTGTAATTTTAAAGTAGACCAGGGAGATGTTGTAAAAGAAATTTCACAAACATCAACTAATGGAACTATTGAATATTATAGATTACATAAAAAAGTAACAGTTGTAAGTGGGTATAGTAAAACAGAATCATTTACATTTGGAAGCCCAATTAAATATGATAGAATAACCTTATCAGAAGAAAATGTAACAGATATTATTTCTGTAACCGATGGAGATGGAAATACTTGGTACGAGGTTCCATTTTTAGCACAAGATATGGTTTTTTCAGAATTTCAAAATATAGAGTCTAATGATACATCATTAGTTCAATTTGATGCTACAAATCCTTATATTTTAAAAAGATTGAAAACATCAAAAAGATTTAGAACTTATGTAAGACCAGATAAAAAAACTGAAATGCGGTTTGGTGCAGGGACTTTAGTAACTCCTGACGAAGAATTAATTCCAAATCCTGATAATGTTGGTAGTAATCTACCAGGGTCTCCATCTAAATTAGGAATTGCTTTTGATCCTAATAATTTTACAAATACTAGAGCATATGGTGAAGCTCCGTCTAATACTTCATTGGAAATTACTTATGCATTTGATGGTGGTTCTAAACATAATGTTAGGTCAGGCGAAATAAATTCTTTTGCTTCTAAAATTGTTACAAGTTTACCTTCAACATTAGATGGTAGTAAAATAACGAGAGTTAATAATTCATTGAGTGTAATTAATGATGAACCATCTTCAGGAGGAATGGATGTAGAATCTGTAGAAGAAATTAAACAAAATGCTATGGCATATTTCCAGGCTCAAAGTAGGTCGGTAACTAAAGATGATTTACTTGTTAGAATTTATGCGTTGCCTGAAAGATATGGTAATATAGCTAAAGCTTATGTTGTGCAAGATGAACAAATAACTACACAACCTGGAGAAGAATTAACTTTTAGTAAAAATCAATTTGGATTAAATTTATATTTACTTGGGTATAATAATAATCGTAAATTAACTAAATTAAATGATGTTACTAAAAAGAATCTTAAAATGTATTTAGATAGATTTAGAATGGTAACAGATGCTTATAATATAAAGGATGCTTATATAGTTAATATAGCTATTAAATTTGATCTATTAACAAAAAAAGGTTATAATAAAAATGAAGTTTTAGTGAATGCAATTAATGAAATGAAAAATTATTTTAATATAGATAGGTGGCAAGTTAATCAACCACTTGTAATTGCTGAGGTGGTAGCAAAGTTAATAGAAGTTGAAGGTGTGGTTGGAGTAGAAACGCCTAGTGATTCTAATCCACTAGGAACAAATATAGTAATAGAAAATAGATATGATACTGCAAAGGGATATTCAGGAAATGTATATGATTTAGGAGATCCAGCGGTGATCAAAAATGGTGTAGTTTATCCATCTAGAGACCCAGCAATTTTTGAATTAAAATATCCAGATACAGATATTATCGGTAGAGTAGTAGGAGACGTATAATGCATTATTTTGAATACGCTTCAGCAGATGCAACATTGTATGAGGGTCCAGTTACTCAATCTCAAAATACTGGAATGGATGAAATATTAGAAATAAGAAAAGATACTAATAATAATGCTTCAATAATAAATGTTTCAAGAGCGGTAATTAAATTTGATTTATCCTATATTTCACAGTCCATTCACTCTGGATTAATTCCATCTTCATCATCAGATCCAAAATTTTATTTAAATTTATATGATGCAAATTCATCTAATTTAACGACTAGTCAATCTTTATATGGATATGCGGTAAGTCAATCTTGGACAGCAGGAGAAGGTAAATTTTATGATGACCCAAAAGATGAAGAAGGAGTGAGTTGGAGATATAGGCACGGAAAAGTAGATACTACACAATGGATAAGTGGTAGTAATAATACTGGTGGTACTTGGTATACTGGAAGTGGAGCTGAAGCTTCTCAATCTTTTGAATGGGAAACTACTGATATGCGTATGGATGTAACTGATATTATGTGGAGATGGTTACATGATACTGTACCAAATGAAGGATTTATGGTAAAGAGAAGTGGTAGTGTTGGTAATGCGGATGATAATGTTGAAGAAGGAAATACTACAAAATATGGTCATTTTGCATTTTTTAGTAGAGAAACAGATACAATCTATCAACCAAAATTAGAAGTAGTTTGGAACGATTCTGCGTGGGCAACTGGTTCTTTAAATCCATTAGTTACTGCAGATTTAGAAGATTTAGTAGTTTATATGAAAGGATTAAGACCTGATTATAAAGAAAATTCAAAAGTAAAATTTAGACTTGTAGGTAGAGAAAGATATCCTACTAAAACATATTCTTCAACTACCGTTTCTGATAGTGTAACTGTTAAATATTTACCAAGTGCTTCTTGTTATTATCAAATAAAAGATGCATTGACCGAAGATGTAATGGTACCTTATGGGTCTGGTTCTTATTTATCAAGTGATAGCTCGGGTAATTATTTTAATCTTTGGTTAAATGGATTACAGGCTGAAAGATTTTATCAAATAGAATATAAAGTTGTAAGTGGAAGTGGTGTAAGTCAAACAGTAAATTATTATGGTGGTGATTTTAAATTCAAAGTGAGTAGATAATGCCTTATAGTAAGGAAGAAATAAAGCATTTAGCATTTGTTAGAAGGTTAAGAGAAAAAAATGCAGTTCAATATCTTGCGGATAGAGATGTATATTTAACTGAATGGGTAAAAAACCCCGCATCTAGGGGGGGCAAGGCAGACAGATATGGCCGAGTGACCTATGGATGGGAAAAGGAACTTGGAAAAATCACACCAGGACAAGCTTTAAATATGGCACCTAGGACAGACGTAAATGGAAGACTGGTATATAATTTATATCAGGACATTCAAAGTGGAAATCTTCAACAAAGTATAAATTTTATTAGCCGACAAGTAGCTTATCCAGGCAGTACTATGGCTACAGGATATGATGTAGAACTTACAGTTAATTTTGTTGAAACTATCAGTCAGGGGAGAGACAGATTTGTTCCTCACTCTGCGGTAAAAGTTATAGATAATAGATTTAAAGAGGTAGATTATTTAACATCAGGTACTAGTGAATATACAAGTATTGCTGATACCACATCAGATACAACAAGCGGAGATACTGGTTCCACCAGTAGTAATTCCTCTAGTGGCGGAGGTTCTGGAGGTTCTGGTGGATCACAATATAGTAATCAAGTTACAATTACATAGTGGTGAATAAATGAGTTATTTAATTCCAGATAATATAAAAAGTAATATAAGATATGATAGGGATTCTTATAATCATGCAACTTATTCTCCGTTAGGTACGATGCAAAGTCCTATAGGTCCTAGAGATTTTATTTTAATGACTGCTGTTTATACTGATTCAGGTATTGCAGCAGGTAGTAATATTATATCACTTGATACGGCTTTAGAAGAAAACCATAAAATTAATTTAGCTGATGCAGTAAATTCGATGGGAATATTAAGTGGTAACATTACACTACAATATAGTTTTTTACGTTGTGAAGCAGGTTCACATCAAACAGTATTAATAGATAGAGAACGAAATTTTTATAGAGATACAGTTGTAACAAATAATGGCAAAATGTATAAAAATACTGTTTCTCCTAACGGAGATCCAGATGAAGCTTTTTGGGCCAATGTAATTTCATCAAACGAAGATATAGAAGAGTTTAGAGTTTTTTCTAAACGATTTACTTATGAAATTTCTAATATTTCACCAGCAAGAGATGAAATTGAAGTTAAATTAAAAAATGGTTTGACTGGGAATACATTTTACCAAAGTCAATTTGATGACTTTAAAACTGGACACGAAGATAAATTATCTTATAAGTCTGATGATATTAGTTATCAGATAGTAGATACTAATAAATTACAGGCATGGGATGCATCTAGTATGGCAGCAGGAGACCCCATTGTTTCATTTGGCAATTCACCCAACGTTGAAACTTTTTCTGATATAACAGTAGAAATTCCCAAAGCTTTTATTGTATCTACTAGGGAAGAAGAAAATATAACGGTTACTAGAGAAGTATATATGGAACCTAAACCAGTTCATGTACCTTCCGCTCAACAATCTCAAGAGTCCCCAATGGGGCAGTGGGTATATGTTATAGATTGGAGTGGAGACTCGTCCTCACCTGGATCATGGCTTCCAAATGTAGAAGGATTAGAAATAACGGATGAGGGAGCAATATTATATCCAGGAAATTTGATTACAGGTATGCCATTAGATGTAGCTTCTAATCTAGAGACGTTTCATGAAAATTCAAAAGAAACTCTAACAACTCCTCTAATACCAGGTTTTCCATCAACAGATGATTTAATTGTATATAGTCAATCAGATGTTGTTCAAACTACTAATGACGCTAATGCAAACCCCCTAGATGATGCTGGGGCTGCTGACTTTGGTAATTCTGAAGCTTCAAATTTAAAAGCAATTCACTTTTCTGAACCTTTTAAAGCTTGGTTTAATAATAATGCTAATGGATTATTTCATCATCCCCTATATGGTAGTAAATTACCAACAGATTCGCAATTATTATTTTATTTTGTAGAAAAATCTACCTCTGGAACTTCTACTGAACATTTAGGTATGTTGCAAATATTATTATCTGATTTTCTTGTGAGTAGAGAAGATTGTATAGAGAAATTATTAGCTGATTATATGTATGTCGATCCTGACCCAACAGCAGCAAAATATTTTAGAGAAGTTGAAAATAAAGAGCGAGTTATGGTAACTGATTACGCGCCATATAGAGCTAAGCTTATTGGTTATGATCGAGAGGGTGATAAGGTAAGTTGTTTTAATATTAAACATGACTATGAGGGAGAGTGGGATGGTACGAGGAGATTAGCGCAGACAATTGAAGAAGCAGCCGAAGTAATTGGTATTACTTATGAATCTATAAATACTGATATAAAGGAAATTAATTTTTATATTGGGGCAAAGCAGATGATGGATTTAACGTATTATGCCGTTGTAGGACAATCCGCATTACATCTTATTATAAATAAATTAGATTTAGACGACACAATGGTTTTAAAATTATATAATCCGTTATCAAATAATGTGCAGTTGGGTGATGATATATATTTTACTAGGGAAGTAGCATCACATAGAGAATTTGATTTAAATTTAAATGATTTTACACAACCAATAATACCTGATACTATATTGAGATTACCGTCAGGAACTTCTGTTGGTGAGCCAATAGTTAGAAATAGATCAACTGAATATCAAAATTGGGATGATTTATTATTTAAGAGTAGCTCATTAGCACAGGACATAGAAAGAGATATTATAAGTGGGTCTGTGAATCAAGTGCGCTTAAATATAGATTATTCAAATTATGATAAGTTTATGAAATTTGGTTCTGCAGAAAAGCGATTGGAAAATTTTAAAACTAAATTAGGAAAGATAGAATTACATAACGCTTACAGTCAATCAATTGCAGGCACATATTATGATACAGGATATTTGGGAAATGACCCAAATACCGCAATAGCAAGTGCGGGAACTGATGCTAGAAAATGGGAAATTGCTAATAGTGAAATTATAAATAATTTTGATGGATATGAACGATATTTGTATTTTGAAAGTTCTTCATTTAAATCTGGTAGTAGTTCTCAATATTCATCAGCTAGTGTTGATTTATTATATGATGCATCATGGCCTAAGAAAAATACTACTAAACCGTATATTTTATCTGAAATAACTTCTTCAGAGGCAATAACATGGTATGATAATCAAATAATAAGTGCATCAGATTTTGATCATGAAAATAGAGATAGATTATTATATCATTTACCCGAGCATATTAGAGATGATACAGATAATACTGCTTTTACAAAATTTGTAGATATGACTGGGCATCATTTTGATAATATAAAAAATTATATTGATAGATTTGGTCAAATTTATGAAATTGATGAACAATTAGATAAAGGATTATCTAAACAACTCATTTATAGTGTAGCAAAGGGGTTTGGTTGGAATCTACAAGACGGATATGATTTAGCTAAATTAGATAAGTTCTTTTTTGGTAAATCAGTAGATAAAACTAATTTTGCTACAACTCTTTATGCTAGCTCTTCATTACAGGATATTTCACGAGAAGTCTGGAAAAGAATTATAGCCAATATGCCTTTATTTTTAAAATCACGTGGTACTGTTGAATCGTTGAAAGGATTAATAAATTGTTATGGTATACCATCTACAATATTGAGAGTTAGAGAATATGGTGGTCCAACTATTACGGATGTAGAACCTATATATGAAACAAGTAGGAAATTTACAAAAGCTTTAGATTTTAAAGCATCTCAATATGTTTCTGGTTCTTGGTCACATTCGTTAGGATTGGGTAATGCACAAACAGCAAATTCTATGGAGTTTAGATTTAAAGCAGCATCAAGTTCTGATCAGACATTAGTTCAGGGTGGTAATGGAACTACTGGTGACCAATTTGGAATTTATTTAAAAGATAATGGTTCTTCAGATAATATTGGTAGATTATCATTTACATTAAGTGGGTCTGCTGGATATGTTACTGCATCAACAGAACCATTACCATTTTATAATGGTGATTTTTGGTCTGTAATGTTGGCAAAAGAAACAGTTACAGATGAGTTATTGAAGGGAGAGGATGATGTAACTAATATATTTGAAACTGGATCATTACAACGACCATTTAAAGATTGGGTTGACGCAACTGCTGAAATAGTGAGCGGAAGCACAGAAGTTTATACTGGAAAGTATGCTATTAAGGTTACACAAACTGGAGCCAAATCTGAAAATTCTGATAGAATTACCGCATTTTCATCTCCGTCTTTTAATGATGATGGACAAATAGGAGCATACGGAGATGCTAGATTTGTAACTGCATCTATGGGAGAAGAATATGAATTTTCAGTATATGCTAAAACAGGAAATGTAAACGGAGGTCATCTATTCTTCACGTTATCAGAGTTGGCATCAGATGGAAAACAAATAAATTCTAGGACGTACGGTACCGTTGTTACTAAAAAATGGAAATTACATACTTTCAGGATTGGAGTTAGAGAAAAATCTACAGCTCATGTAGGACTAAAATTAGAATTCACCACTCATACAGGTTTATCGAACCGAACTATATTTTTAGACGGTGGAAAACTTACACGAATTTTTGATGAACGAAACGAAGTTGTTGCTGGAGATAATAATGTTGTTTATAATTTAGTTGCTAAACAATATGATGCTGGCAGAGATGTAATTCAATATACTGGTAATGCCAGATTGGATATACCAGGTGATCAAAATGCGGCATCAGCATCATATAATACTGCATATAATAATACTGGTTCACTTTATATAGGTGGATATACTACAAATGATTTTGGTGGGCAATTTAGTGGTTCTATGATGGAATTTAGAATATGGAAATCTAGATTAGACGAAAAATACTTTGATGAGCATGTAGAAAATCCACAATCTTATGCGGGAAATAGTGTAAGTGCTTCATTTCAGGATATTGCTTTACGATATAGTTTTAATGAATCTAAGAATCATAATAGTGACACAACTGTTAGGGATACTTCAACGGATCAATCTTCACCGATTGCTGGAATAGCTACTGGATTTGCAGATGAAACAAGTTATTCTGATGTTGTTGATAGAACAAAATTTCCACTACCAAAATTAGGTGGGATTAGAAGAAATTCAAATAAAATAAGAATTGAAAAAGCACACTATCTAGACCGAATAGGCGAAAATATAAATTTAAGTCCAACAAATAGAGTTGAAATATCATCGTATGATAGAGCACCAGTAGATTTAAGTCGAGTAGGAGTATATTTTTCTCCAGCCGATGTTATAAATCAAGATATAGTGAATCAATTATCAGATTTTAATTTTGATCAGTATCTTGGAGATCCAAGAGATGACGAAGAATCTCAATATAGAGATTTAGATACTGTAAAATTAGAATATTTTAAGAAATATACTGGTGCTAATAATTTTTGGGATTATTTAAGATTATTAAACTATTATGATCATTCATTATTTACACAATTAGAATCTTTACTACCAGCAAGGAGTCAAGCTGTTGTTGGAGTATTACTAGAGAATAATATATTAGAAAGAAATAAACAATCTATAAACCACCCAACATTTGAAAATCCAATTTTTGAAGATACTGTTAAATTAAAAGAAGAAGATGGTGGTTTTGTTTCATCAAGTGCTGTAAATAATTATTTAGAAGTTACTCAAAATGTAACTAGACTAGATAGGGAAATGGATGAAGATTCTACATATGAATTTTATTCAGATAATCAATATTATGAATCAACTATTAGTGGAGATATTTTTTCTAAACCATCAATAAGAGATTTAAATAGAGTAGATACTTTAGGACATTATGGAAGAAATTATACAACTGCTAGTATTTATTCAGGAGGACCAACAACTGTTTTTACGGAAGCACTTACCACGATAAATAATCAAAGATCTTCCAAATTTAATAAAAAACCAATGTATATTTATAGTAGTAAGGAAAATTTTGCACAGGGAACAGCGGCTTCTGTTTCTTTTGTAACTTCTAGTTTTGAAAAAATAACTGAATATTCAACAGGATTACGTAGAATTAATTTTGAAGGTAGTAAAAATACAGATACTACTGCTTTATCAACATTAGATGCTAATGGAAAGAAGGATTATAGTCCAGTTACCTACATATTAACAAATCCATATGCATTAGTAGGTGATGCACGTGAAAGTGTACAGTTAAGAACAGAATTTGATACTGGAAACGAAAATGATTAATAAACTTAATTTATATATATTTATAGATAACAAAGGTTGTCTGTGATCATATATTACAAATCGAAGGAATTGAAAAATGGCGTATTTAAATAAAACAACTCAGGTATTGAAGGCTATTCTTACCAATAAAGGTAGAGAAAAGCTAGCTCAAGGAGCTTTTAATGTATCTCATTTCGCATTAGCAGATGATGAAATAGATTATACATTGTGGGATACCGCACATCCATCTGGTTCAGACTATTATGGAACAGTTATAGAAAATTTACCATTATTAGAACCAGTTCCAAATGAAACTAGTGTAATGCGATATAAACTTTTAAGAAGTACAGATCATTTAGATAAAAGTGCTGGAATGAAGATGGCTACTATTGGAGGTTCTTTTAATAATAAAGTAAATTCTAATAGTGGAATATTAGATTTAAGTTGGAAAAATGTTAGTAATGTTGGAGATGAGGATTCTATACAATGTACTACAGTTAATTTACATTCAAACTCTGCTCCAGAGGGATATTCTTATACATTACTTAATACAAATATAGCTTATTTATATTTAGATGATAATCCAACAACTGCGGGTAGATTTGCACAACCAACTGAACAATCTTTAAGATTCAGAGCTTCACAGACATTAATAGCGCCAGCAGGCAATAATACTATGAAAATTAAAGCCAAAAGAATTACAAGTACACAAGATGCTTCAAAGACAACGTGTATAGTTACTGGATTAATGTCAGGTGCAACTGCAGCTTTGACAATTAGAATTAATTATAAGGCAACTGAATAATGGCATTTTTGGATAAAAGCGTAACAGTATTTGTAGACGCAGTTTTGACAGAATTGGGTAGACAACAGTTAGCAACTTCTGGTGATCTTAAAATAAGCAAATTTGCATTAGCAGATGATGGTATAGATTATAATCTTTTTGATGTTACACATACTAGTGGACCTGATTATTATGATAATGCTATTTTAAATATGCCTTTATTGGAAGTTATGACTAGAAGTGTAGCGGTAGCTGAAGATGGAAAAGATGGAGCAATGAAATTTCCGCTGAAAGATACACTAGATGATACAGTAGATACTATTCTTATAACTGGGGTTCCAACATCTACAGAAACAGTAGGAGCTTTTGATTATTTTGTGATTTCACCAGTTACAGAAAATTTTGGGGAAGATGAAGAATATACTCTAACTTTACCAGACGATGTTTTTATTGATGTATTTAAAGAAGGTGAAGTAATAACAGTAGAAGAGAGTGGATAAGGTAGGGGATTAATAAATGCCATTTAAGACAAGAACAGGTAAAAAATTTATATTGGTAGCTAAATCAGTTGTTGGTAAAACTACAGGAACATTTCCAGATAAAACAGTAACTATTTCAGGTAAAGGAGAAAAATCTGGAAAGGAATTTTCAACTGACATTACTATTAAGGCAGGGACACCAAAACGTATTTTAAATGGATATTTATTTAATGTTGATGGCACATTATCATCACCGCCTCCACCGCCAGATCCAGATCCTCCTGTAGTAAAACCAACCGCAGGATTTACTTACAAGTCTGAGGATGGTTAAGAATGGCAGGACAACAAACATTAACAGCACCAGCTACTGTAGTATTTACGGATGCTTCAATAGGAGAAGCATTATCACATAGTTGGAAATTTGGAGATGGTACCAATTCGGAAAATTTAAATCCGATACATACTTATCAAACTCCAGGTACTTATACAGTAGAATTAACTGTAACAACTCCAGATGATTTATCTGATACTGCTACTGCAGATATAGTAGTATATCAACAAAGTTCTGGTAATGGCAACGGCAACGGTGAAAATGGTAAGGACGACGTAATAGAGTAAATGAAAATTTTTAATGAAAATAATATTTAATATAAATAGGAGAACATAAAATGCCAATAGGAGAAGCATCAGGAGTATTTCAACTCTTTGATACAGCCGAAGATATAGTGGCGAACAGAGTTACTACAGTTTCAAGTGGTATATGGTCGAGCGGAGGAACTACATTAACTCAAGGATCTACAACTGCAGGATTCTTTTCATCGTCAGCGCAAAGTGCATCTAGTGGTGATTATTACGTAGATGTACATCAAGAAGCAACATCTTCATCTACAACTGAAGTGCAGTTTAGTGTGGCTTACGGACATTACGCTGGGAGTGGATCAAAAAATGCTACGGACGGTACAAACGCCTCTCAGGCTATATATTCACAATTTAAAAATCTCATAGTATCTCCAACTCAAACATATTTTAAGTATGGGGCAAGTGGAGCTGAACTAGAATCATCTTCATCTTATTTCATTACTGTATCAAGAGCCAGAATGCGAGAAAAAATTGATCCAGGTAATTGGGAAATTCGATTAGCCGGAACAGGAAGAACATTGCGTCTTATTGATGATAGTGATGCTACTACAGATTCAAGTGTATCTAAAGGAACTACATATTTTAATATAGTTTCTGGAAGTATTAGTGGTGGAACAGCATCATATAAATATTCATCTGGAACAACTAAAATGTATTATGGTAGATTCTATCCATTTTTAGGTGCTTTCATGCTTGACTCAGGTGAATTAGATAAAAATCAAGCGGGAACTCAAGATGGAATTTCACTTTCTACTGGATTAAGTACTAATGCGGATGATAATAATTCTAGCAAATTGTTTGATGTATTTAATAGTTCAGGTGGATATTTTCAAGCAAGACGTGAAGAAGATATTAAATCAACTCATTATTTTTGTAGAGTAAATAATAGACGATATAATTTTAGTCAAAACCCAACATATTATACTGGAAGTGGAGAGTTAACAAATCCAACTTATGTAACAGATCCTCGTACATATATTACTACGGTAGGATTGTATAATGCTAATAGTGAATTGTTAGCTGTAGCTAAACTTAGTAAACCGTTCTTAAAAACTCCGGCAAGAGAAGCAGTAATAAAAGTAAGACTTGATTTTTAAGTGAGGTGAGCCTATGTTTAAGCCGATTGGAGAAGGCAACGCGACAATCACCCCGTTTAAAGTTTTTAAACAATACGAATTCACTGACGCGGATAGTGGAAGTGGAGTTTTTGTTCTTGAAGGCACTAGCGGAAGTTATTTTAATTATAGTACTGCGTCTGCACAGTCAAAATCTATTGGTACTTTAAATGAATTATCAAAATCTCTTGGAAAAGATAAAGATACTTGGTATAGTGTAGGTACTTATTATAACCTTCCTGTTTATAATTCAATTAATCATTTATATTATAAATTTGAACAACAAAACAACCCTAGGGGAATTGCTCCACAACCACAATTTAGTTTTAATCAAGATCCTTGGCCTAGAGATTCATCTGGGTCATTTTTAAATAAAATACATAATAGTTTAAGAGTTATTAACATTCCCCGAAAATTTTTCGGAGAAGAAATAAAACCTGGGTCTGTACGACTAATTGATAATTCTTTGACAGATGAAACTCTTACTTTAGTAGATGATGAAAGAGGACATTTATATGATACTGTTTATTCATCTAGTTTTGCAAGAAGGTCTTCATCATTATCGGGATCTAATGTAGTGGTAGGTGATGCGATAGGAAATATATTTTATGATCAAGGTCTACTTGTAATTACTGATACGGGGTCAAAATATGGTAATGTGGCAAAATTGGAAGGTACAGATGGTTTTGAATTAAAATTACAGGGAACTAAAACAATCAGAGAATATGAATTTTTATGTAATATACAAGAACATGAATATAATGGGACCGATAATATAAGTGCAACTCCAGGTAGAAGTGGCTCACAATTACTTGGAAGCGATTTAACTGGATATTTTATGGAAGGAATTCATAATACTGTAACAGGATCAGTTTATAATGAAATTGGAACTCAAGAAGAATATGATACGAGCTCAGTATATAGACCATCTGGAGTATATTCAAATTTTGTAACACATTCAGCTTTTAATCCATATATAACAAGTATTGGGTTATATAATGATAACAAAGAACTCTTAGCAGTCGCTAAACTCGCAAGACCAATCAAAAAACCAAAAGAATACGATATATCATTTACTATTAGATTTGACAATTAAAATACTAATATATATTATATTTATTATCTAATAAAGTCTATACCTTTTTAATCTAAAAGGTCATAAAACAAACATATACTTATAACGAATTGGAGATTTGCCTTGAATTACATTGCTAAATTTTTAATGGGGTTAATAATGATGCTGAGTTTCGCAGAAGCTCAAACACCAATTATTAGACTTATACAATCAAGAGAATACAATACACCTAAATTTTGGTGGAGAGCTCAAGAAAATTTTAAGTTGAGAGGATACTTGGCCGATGACACTACTGGATTGGCTAATCCGACCAATGGTAGTTATAAGAGTAAAACAAGAGGTGTAGCTTATAAGAATAATAACTTTGATGCCTGGAGAGATTCTGTAATGACTATCGCTGTTACACTTGATGACAACGATGCATCTGTAACGGCTTTTAGATTGGATTTAGTATTTGATAATGATTTAATAGATTGGACTCATGATTCAACACGCGTGGAGAAAGGTGCATACATCAATGGTTGGACTGAGGGAGATAGTTCAGCTGGTGCACATTATTCATATGAAGTAGTTCGTTATGCTAATGTGGGATATACAGATTCTTTAGCAGCTGGTGGAACACAAGATACTTCAAAATCTATTACATCTAATGATTATGATTGGTTAAGAATCACAATGGTATCACATAATGGTAATGTTAAAACATTTGGTGCTGGCGATTCTGTACAAACAGAATTATTAAAATTACATTTTAAAATAGATGATGTGGCGGATAATTTTTCCGCCAAATCATTTAGAGTAGCAACGAAGTATTTATCTGGAACAGGATATTATACTTATGTAACAAATGGAAATTATTTAACAACTTATCAAGTTTATATAGATGGTAATACGGGACAAGATGGAGTTGGTATAGGTGGTGCTCGTGGTGATATTACATTACATCCAAAACTTGTAGATGTTGAGGGTTACTTTAGATATGTTCAAGGTAAAAATAGAGCAGTTGGAGCTGCATTTACTACAGCAACAGATAACACGTATCCATATTGGAAAATAAAATTTGAATTAGACCAAAGTAATCCACATTCTTATTCTAATTGGTATAACATAGAATCAATTTCAGATGCTGGATTAACAACAGAGAATAATACTACTGATGATGTAATTGGTAATTTTCAACCAGGAGCTCCTGGATATTTTTATGATAAAAAATCAACAAGAGCAGACCAAGTAGTTCCAGCAGAGGGATTTCTTGGTATAAGTTATTATGATTCAACCTATACAGATTCTAATGGATATTATAATATTCAATTACCAAGAAATAATGGATACCGAATGTCATTTTGGCCACCTGACTCAAGTGATAATATAGAGAATCATTCACAACTTGAATTAGATAGGGAACAAATTACAAATGTAACCGATGCTATAATGTCATTTAATTTCCAATCTGGTAAACATCACAATTATAATAGTGGTGGTGGAAGAATAGATACATTAAATGCTATAGAATATTTTATTGGTGATGTAGATGGTGATGATTTGTTTCATTTGAATGACACTTATATTTTATGGAGTTATGTATCAGGTATTATGAGTAATTATACACACCATAATGGAAACTCATATGAAGATTGGTCTACGATAGATACATTTTATGTTGCGGGAACACCTACAGCACGAGGATATTATCAAACTCTAAACGGACAATCAAGACCACAAAAATATGAGTTTACAGTATTTGAAGATGGTGATTTTAATCAAGCTCAAGCTTTAACATATGGGCCTATAGAAACTATTAATCCATTGATGGATGATATTATAACTGGATTAGATACAATACATTATAATGTTGGTAATGGTACATCTGCTTGGATGAGCGAAGTAAATCCAGATTATACTATTGATAGTTTAGCATATTTCTTTACAGGTGATGTAAATACTACTGGTACAAAAGTTGGTAGTGATGCTTATCAAACACAAACTAACACTACGACATATTATCGTTGGGGAAGTAATGCACCAAGTGAGTGGTCAGCAAAAGTTAATCCAGGAACAGGTTTAAGTTCACGAGCATTAAATAGAACTATGAATGATGTTGATGTATATCTTTCATTACCTGCAGACTCAACTGTAAGGGTTCAGTCAGGTAATCAGATAGAAGTTCCATTAACTATTACACCAAATGAGGGAATTCTAATATCTGGTTTTGAATTTGAGGTTGAGTTTGATACAACTATATTAGAATTTGTTGATATGAAAACTGATGTCTTACCAGGGCCATGGTTGACTTATGTAAATGTTGATGAGCCTGTTAATAATTGGCAAAGAGTTGCTTTCGGTGCAGTTGATTATTCACCAAGCAACGCACCAGAAAGATATTGGATTGATAAAGAAATGGCAGGATTGAAACTAATATTTCAAGCTAACTTTCCTGATACAGAATGGACTGAAGCACCAATTAGATTTGTTGGTAAACATGCAGCAGGTAGTCCAGCTGGTAGAGATTTAAGTATGAGTAGAGATGATGGTATGGTATTGGTGTGGAATAAATATTGGGCATTCGGTGGTGGAAAACCAGACAATGATGCTCTTACTTATAACTACCCAAATCCATTTACAGAAAATACAAAGTTTCAGTTTTATTTAGAAGAACCGAAAGATGTTAAATTGTATATTTTAAACTCAATAGGACAAAAGGTTGGAACACTTTTAAATGAACACGTGTTACCTGGATTGCATACTTTTGATTTTACAAATGAACCTACAGTTTGGTTACCAGAGGTTAGTGTTTATGAAAACCATCAGAAGTTAGAACCTGGAGTTTATATATTTGTATTACAGACAGATAACAAAATTAAAGCTAATAAATTTACGGTGGTGAAATAATGAGTGAATTACAATTTTTCTTCACATTAGCTGCTATGCTTCCAGCGTTATATTTCACAATGAAATTTGTTGTTTGGATAGCAGAAAAAATAGAGAGTAAAAAATGAAAAAAATATTATTAAGTTTATTATTAATAAGTTCGTTGTTTGGCCAAGCCAATAGAATATTAACCATAGCACCTACTGCTCAAACGAGTTCAATTGGTAATGTGATGTTACCAATGATGAATCCAGCACGTAATCTTTATAATAAAGATATGTTTAGTTTCAGTAGAGTTAATTGGATGCCAAATATTGTAGATGATATGAATTATAATTTTATAAATATGGATAGAGGGCCATTTGGTGTTAGTGTTATGTTTTTTAATTATGGAGAACAAAAGGCAACTGACATAGATGGAATTATAGATGGAACATTTACCCCATTAAGTGCAGTATATAGTGTAGATTATGCACGTAAAGTTGGTAAATATAATTTAGGATTAAATGCAAAAGTAATAACACACGACTTACATACACAGAAAGCAACTGGATTTCTTTTTGGTGTTGGTGGATATTTTCCTAAAGTGTATAAAGATTTAGATGTAGATGTTATGGTTCGTAATTTTGGATTTGCACCAAAGTTTGGTAGTTATAAATCAGAATTACCTACAAGTCTAAATATAGCTGGAACATATCCATATAAAGATTTTATGTTTTATGGACAATTTAATAAAATGACAAAACATCAAACATTTGGTATGGGAACAAGTTATAATTATAAAAATATGTTATGGGGTAAAGTTGGATATTATATGGATGATACACATGAATTAACTTATCCTACATTTGGATTAGATTTTAAATATGATAAATATATTATTGGTATGAGTTATATTTATGGAGACAAGACGTTACCATTAGGTAACACAATTAGATTAACAATAAACTTGGAGTTGTAAAATGGCAAAGAAAAAAGTAGTGGATGCAGAATCCGCAATTGAGGATATGAAAAATAAAAAGTTTGGATTATCAATTCAGAATATCATAGCACTTGTAACAGTATTATCAACAGGAATAGCAGGTTGGTATTCATTTACTGGTCGTATTGATGGATTAGAAGAAATAGTTACAGGATTTGCAGATGCAAGTGATATTGAGTTGGTAACACAAAAACTTACTTCATATGATGAAGATATAAAGTATCTACGTGATAAACTTGATAACTTAAAAACACCCAAAATGAAATCTTATGATGGGGATATTGTGAAACTTCAGGGTGAGATTAATAAGTTAAAAGGTGAAATAGGCAGACTTGAAAAATTACTTAAAGATCCATTAGCAGATTTTAAATAGGAGATAACAATGAAAAACAATTATCGTTTTGTATTGTTTTTTGTTTTCGGTTTGGTTGTATCCAATATAATAGGATGTGCCGCTTCCGTTCAAACAGAACAATACGTTGGTGAGTATGAAAAAGAAAAATCTTTAGATGAAATTGTAATAACAAAAGTTGATGGATTAAAACTTTATGATTTAAAGTTTAACAAAGAGTTAGAAGAACGATACCCTGAATTAGCAGATAAAAGAGTTTCTATGGGTCTTGTTCAAGAACTTCAGAATGTAATCTCTTATGTTGGTAGATTTAATTTAGTGGAAGCTGAAAGAGATATGCAACTTTTGATTATGAATGATTTGAGAGCCAACGATGCTAAGATTACAAAAGCTAAATATTCCGCAAGTGTTAGTATTTATGATTTCGCAGTAAATCTAAAAGAAGAAATAAAGGCAGGTAAGGTGGAGACTATCAATGAAACAATCGTTGGTATTCAAGTTAAGTTAATTAATAACGAGAATACACAATATGTTGTTGGTAGTGGACAAGGAAGAGCTTCAACCGTAGGTAAAGGATTTTTAATGAATCCTAATATGGCTTGGAATCAATCTTCTTTGAGTTCCGCATCAAATAAAGCTATGGAGACCGCTGTAGTCAATGTTATAAAAGCAATTGACAGACGAGGTTGGTAGAATGAATGTGGCAGAAACTTTTACTTTTTTTATTATTAGGGAGTAGTATCTCTGCCCAATCGTTCCATTATTCTTATGTAGACCCGTGTGAACAAACTATAGTTAGTAGTAATTATAAGATTTCATCAAATCAAGAAGGTTTTACTGTAACTTATTACAATCGTACTAAGTTTTTTACATTAGAAGAGGCGTTAACAATAGTACGGTATGAAACTGATTCATTTGGAAATAAAATACCAGTATATGCTATAGAAGATTGGACACAATCCGTTTATGACGATTTTGAAGATTTATTTCCTTGTGCAGTAAAAGTAGCTGAAGAGATATTATCTTCAGTAATTGCAGAAAATGTTAGTGAACAATTTAGTAAATCAGATGAGGGTGGTGGAGAAGATATTTCATCTACTCCACAACAGGTCAATTATGCAGTTCGTTCTTCTCCAGGTCCAGAAAGATGGATAACTTCATTTAATAGTGTTTATACGGCTACAAGTTTTGATGGTAGTAAACGACACGATGGCAATTTTAATTTTACAAATGATTTTAGAAAAGGCTCTCTTACATATGGACAAGGATTTAAGTTTAAAGCAAAAAAACAAAATGTAGTAATAAATGGAAGTGCTTTAACATATAGAACATTTGAGGGTTGGGATTGGTTAGTATCAACTTCTTTTGCAAAATCATTAATGAAAAAGAATTCTGAAGCATTTGTTCTTACTGGTTCATATGGAAATGTTAGTGGTAATGATTTTGGAAATTTAACAATGGTGTATGGGCAAAGATTTCCATTTGATTTAGGTCAAGTTAAAGTTAGTTTTTCTAATTATATTGCTTATACACTTATGAGGTATTATGAGGGTAATAATAAGGATGACAGATATTTATTATTGAGAAGTCCGATTATTTTTATGCCAACCATTTCAATGGATTGGAAATTAGGTACGGCTTTCTCATTTAACTTAGGTGTTTCAATGGGATATAACACCGTAGTTAATGATTATGGGGAAAGAGATAAGACTTTTAGTATCTTATTTGGAACTTATTTTTAGGAGAAATATAATGATATACGCATGTGATAATCCAAATTGTGAATGTGAAAATTGTCAATGTGAAAATTGTACTTGTGAAAATTGTAATTGTTAAGGGAAAACAAATATGAATTACATTAAAACAAAAGTAATAAATTGGGGATTTAAGTTGGCCACGTTAGGAGTCTTGGCATTTACATTATGTAGTGTTGCTAATGGCCAAGTAGAAATAGAACGAATGAGAAACGAGGCTAAAGAACGTAGAGAGCAGGCAAGACAAGAAGCTAAAGCTCAAAATTTACCAACCCCTGCAATTGTAGATGCTGATTTAATTAGACCAACATTAACTGTATCTAAGTTTGTTGGAACAAGTGAAAATGTCGGTATAAAAGACGATAGAATCACTATGGGAATACAACAATTATTACAAGAATCATTCCAAGAATCAGATTATATTTTAACTGACGATACTGATGCTAATTTTACTGTATCGGCAGAGATAGTTTATATCGGTAGACCAAACGAAGCATTTAGTATTATTGGTATATTCAATCGTAGAAAAACTAAAACACAAGTAAGATTGAATGTATTGTTAACAGAGAATGCTACTGGTAAAGTAATATCAAGTAGAGGTATGGGTGAGATTGATACAAAGATATCTGCGACTGGTTTACAGATTGAAGAAGATGGTGTTCCATTTAGTAATAGTGAATTGGGTGGTGCTTTGAGAAAAGCAATAGATGACGCGACAGAAAGTTTAAAATGAAAAAAGATACCTTAATAGGTATTGCATTAAATGTTATATTTGTTTTATCTATCTTTACAATAAGATATTTTTATGCTAAAAAAGAATATGATTTTTTAAAATTAGATAGTGAAAGACAAGAGCAAATTATATCTAAAAATAAATCTTCTATAGATAGTTTATCTACAGTTACGAGAAGATTACAAATAGATAACGATACTCAAAACCAACAATTAAAGAGATTATCTACAGATTTATATGATATAGTTCGTTGGAGTAATGAATACGAGAAAAGAGTACAAAATTTGATAGATACTGTAGAATCTATGAAGTTAGACTTAGCTACAATGGAGTCTACAACTGTTCCTTTCTTACAAGAATTTGGAACACAAGATAATTATATTAAAGTGTTCGGTAGAACTGGTTTAAGAATTAGGGATAATAAAGTAGTTGAGGCTAAAACCATAGCAGATTTTGAGGGTGAAATAACGTTAGGCTCACCTGAAATAGAACAATTAGATAGATATGAGTTTAGAGCAGTCTATCCTGACAATCAATTTTTAAATTTGAGAATAAAAGGTGGACAAAGTGAAGTGATTAAATTAAGACCACCACGAAATCAAATTTCAATAGGACCTGTATTGGGTATTACTTATGATGGTAGTACAGGATTAACATCACCAATATGGGGAATAGGAGTAACTTATAATATGGTTAAACTTTGGGACTGGAAATGAAAATAGAAACAATATTAAATACCGTTGAATATTTATTACATATGGTCGCTGGAAGTATACTGTTGTATATTTTATTTGGCTTTGTAAGATTTATGGATGTCTGGAGTAAATTATGATTAAACTAAAAAATTTAATAAAAAATGATAAGGGGCTAGGAGATACTGTGTTTCGAGCCATAAAAACCGTTACAGTAGGTAAAATTAAAGAATGTAATGGATGTGAGCTTAGAAAAGATTATTTAAACAAAGTAGTGCCATATAATATGGAGAAATAAAATGGCATTTAAAGACATTTTCAAAGATGAGAATGAATTTAACGAAAAAACAATAATAGGTTTTATGTCATTTGCTGTAATGACTACGTATAGCATTATGGATTTAGTAACAGGGTATATGGGTATGGATTTACCCATAAATGATTTTGTTTATAATAGTTTTTTATACATTACTTTAGGGTGTTTCGGAATAGCTGGAATAGAGAAAGTTATGGGTGGTAAAAGTAATGGTGAGGAGAAAATAGATAATGGCTAACGGAAAAAAGTTAGGAGATATATTATTAGATGAAGATGTCCTAACTAAAAGACAACTAAATGAAGCACTTGCCATGCAAGAAACTGGTGATGATAGAAAAATAGGTGAAATTTTAGTTCATTTGGGATATTTAACAATAGACGATTTAACTGAAGTTATGATGAATAATGGCCCTAAGACAAGATGGGAAGAGAACCAAGAACAAAAGGAAACAGTTTCTCTGGGTAATGTACAGGAAAAGGTTATGAGTAATGAACTAAGTAAAGATACAAAATTTTCAATATCAATTCAGACAATGATTAGTGCTGCAGTTGGTATTGCGACACTTGTTGGTTTTTATTATATGATGATGGCTGAAATACAAGAAGCAAAAGAACTTCCAAAGATAGATAATATCTATGAAGAAGAATATCCATCAAGACATCCAGGATATAACTGGCCCAGTTCTATGGAACAATATAAAACTCAAGTTGGTGGTTTAGAAGCAGCAGTTTCAGATTTGGAAGAACAAGTTGAAAGACTTGAAGAAGAAATTGTTGAATTAAAAATTGAAGTGGCCAAAAAGAGAGATAGGAAATAAGTTATGAGAAAAATGTTAATGATGTTATTGATGATAGGTTCACTAAGTGGACAATATGATGTAGTGAAAGAAAACAATCCTATAACAGACGTGGATTTTGTAGTAAAAACAGCCAAAGGTCATTCTGTAGTTGAATTTTGTGCAGGTTGGGCAGGTGTATGTAGTATAGATAAATTTATGGATGTAGAGGGATATAAAGGTACGAAGATATTTCATGCTGATACAAAAGATACACCTAATCATACACGTAGAAATAAACTAAGAACATTCCCATCAGTAGTTTTATATAAAGATGGTATAGCGATTGCAAAATGGAAAGCGTCTATTGATGGTAAAAATTCAGTTACTTCGTCAGATATAATGAGTAAGATAGATAATCCACCACCAGAAAAAAGAAAATTGAAAAGAAGAAGGAGTACTAATTAATGCCGAATAGAGCAGCAAAAAGTAGAAAACAAAAAAGAGCAGCATTAAATAAAAAATGGTCTATTGAGGGAAGAACGGCAAATCAGCACAAAAAGTGGTTAGCTAAACAAGAAGAAAAAGGTACTCAAACACCTATTTATGGAGTGAGAAGATAAAATGCCAAAGGGAGATTGCTATATGGCAAATGGTAGAATTGTAATGGGTAAAATGTCTGCTCCAGATTCAAAAAAATGGAAACTTTGTCACGGTGTAGGAATTTTACAATCAGATGGAAAACCATTTGGACACGCTTGGGTAGAGAATGGTAGTAGGTGTATTGATAAAAGTAATGATAATGATATAAATTTACCAAAAAAACTATTTTATCAGTTAGGTAATTTTCCAGTTAAAGGGTATAAGATTTATAAATATAATCCTGAACAAACAGGATTGGCTATGGTAAGAAATAAACATTGGGGTCCTTGGGATTTAAAACCACCGAGATAAATTATGATTAAGTTAAAAGAAATGATTCCTGTACTACCCAGAATTAATATGGGATTTGGTCAGGCTC
>CALBXV010000077.1 GCA_937890045.1 uncultured archaeon | reverse complement strand
ATGTTAGAGAGATTACGATAATGGCAATAAACCCCACACGACTAAATGTAACAGAATTTGATTTTGATGACGTAAAAGACAATCTTAAACTATTCCTCAAGGCACAGACAGAATTTAAAGATTATGATTTTGAAGGTTCTGGTATGAGTGCCCTATTAGATGTGCTTGCTTACAATACACATTATCTTGGATTTAATGCCAATATGTTGGCCAACGAAATGTTTTTAGATAGTGCATCACTTAGATCAAGTATAGTATCTCACGCAAAAACTTTAGGGTATGTTCCTACTTCTGCTAGAGCTTCTACTGCAACGGTAGATATAACATTAAACACTCTTGGCCTTTCTACAGCAACTATGCCTGCCGGAACAGTTTTTACTACAACCGTTGATGGAACAGATTATCAATTTGTAACTTCTTCTGCTGTTACTGCATCAAATACTGGTGCTGGTATTACCTATAATGATACTAAAATCTATGAGGGAACTTTTATATCAACTCGTTACACTGTTGACTTGTCTGATGCAGATCAGAGGTTTCTTCTTACAAGCAACAGTGCAGATACAACTACATTAATTGTTAAAGTTCAAACATCTTCATCCGATACAACAACAAACACATATACTGAAGCAACGGATATTACACAAGTAGGAACCGATAGTAATGTTTATTTTTTACAAGAAGTAGAACGAGGATTATTTGAAGTTTACTTTGGTGATGGTATAGTTGGTACTGCATTGTCAGATGACAACATTGTTATTTTAACTTATGTTGTAAGTAATAGAGGTGATGCAAATGGTGCTGCTATATTTACAAATGCTGGAGCTATCGGTGGAGTTACTGATGTATCAGTTGTAACAGACGCAACTGCTACTGGTGGTTCTGATCCAGAAACTCTTAAATCAATAAAATATAATGCACCTCTTGATTATGCATCTCAAGGTAGATGTGTGACTGCTGAAGATTATAAAGTGTATGCAAAAAAATTGTATCCTAATGCACAATCTGTACAGGTGTTTGGTGGAGAGAGTGGTTCTTATGACACAAGTCTTGGAGTGGTAAGTACAGCTGAATATGGTAAAGTCTTTATTTCAATTAAATCAACTACGGGACTTAATCTAACAACATCTGAAAAAACTCAATTGGTTACTGACTTAGCACCATACACTGTTGCTTCGACCACGCCAGTTATTGTTGATCCACAAATAACAAAATTAATATTAAGCGGTTCATTTAAATTTAATAAAAGCAAGACTTCATCCACCGTTACAGAATTAGAAACATTAGTTAAGAATACTTTGATTAATTATAATAGTTCTGATCTTGAACAATTTGAAGGGCTGTTCAGACATTCAAAACTATTGGGACTTATTGATAACACAGATACTTCAATTACAAGCAGTTCAGTAAATGTTACGATGGGCCAATTCTTTACACCTACTACTACTGCTTCAACTGCATACACAATTGCTTTTAATAATGCATTTTATTATCCACATTCTGGGCACAATGAAAGTGCTGGTGGAGTGATTGCATCAACTGGATTTTATGTAAGTGGTGATGCAACAAACATACAATATTTTGATGATGATGGTGCAGGCAATTTAAGAACATATTATCTTTCTGCTGGAACTAGAGTATATACAGATTCAACTGCTGGTACTGTGACATATTCAGAAGGTAAAATTGTTACTGATGGAATTTATATTACTTCAGTAGCTGAAGTTGATGGAGAAACTTCTACTGAAATTCGTATTACGGCTGTTCCAGATTCCAAGGATATAGTTCCAGTTCGTAATCAGATATTGGAGATTGATTTTGTCAATACCAGCGTAACAGGAGAAGTTGATACGGTTGCGGTTGGAGACAGTGGTGCTGGTACAACATATATTCCAACGTCGTCCTATACATCAACGTCGAGTTTTTAAAAAATGCCGTTTGATAATATTCCAACAGGAAAGTTACAGACCAAGGTAAGTTCTCTTATTGATGGTCAATTGCCTGATTTTATTCAGGCCGATCATCCTATATTTTCTCGTTTTCTAAAACACTATTATCAGTATCTTGAAGCTGGGGAACTACGTCTTACTGTAGACATAGATAATCTTCTTTTGGAATTAACAGAACCATCTAATGTATTAGATGTTGATGGAAATAAAATTGTTTTAGAAAGTAGTGATGGTAAATTTACGGTTGGTGAAACAATTACTGGCGGAACCTCAAACGCAACTGCTACAGTTCTTGTTGACGATTTAGATGCAAGTACTCCAAGACTCTTTATCACATCACAACAAAGATTCATTACAGGAGAAACCGTAACAGGCGGGAGTTCTGGGGCGACGGGTACAGTTACTAGATATCGTGCAAACCCTGTGCAGACCATACAGCAGTTATTGGACTATGCTGATGTTGATAATACAATCTATGATTTTTTAGATAATTTCCGTGATGAGTTTATGAACGCAATTCCTCTCACGTTAGCAGATGGAATATCTAAAAGAAATCTAATCAAAAATATTCGTGAGTTGTATAGGGCAAAAGGAACCTCTGAAGGTCATAAGATTTTCATGCGTATGTTGTTGGGGGAAACTGCTGATGTAACTTATCCAAACAAATATATGATGAAAGCATCAGATGGTAAGTGGGCAAGTAAAACAATTATGCGAGTTGCACCCCTTACAAATATTTCTGCTGCTGAAGCAGTTGGTGGAACTCTTACAGGACAATCATCTGGTGCTACAGCAATCATAGCTTCTGCTACATCATTTGTTGAAGGTGCAGTTGCTATCGTAGAGTTTGAACTTAATAAAGCATCTCTTAGTGATACTTTTTCTTTTACCGATGGTGAAACTGTAATAACTACTGCTAAAGATGCAGATGTTGATATATCGTTTACCGTCAAAAAAATAGTAGATGTTCCTGTAATTACAACTTCAAGTGCTTTATACACAGCTGATCAAGATATTGAGTTTGATACAAATACTAATATTGGTAACGGTTTAGCTACAGCTAGAATTGATACTATTCAGACGGGCCAAGTAAGTGGAATTGCTATAGATGATGTTGGTAGTAAATACGAAGTAGGTGATGCACTTACATTTACTACATCCGATTCTAATACAAAATCGGCAGAAGGATTTGTCTCTATTATTGATGGTTCATTTTTATTAGAAGGTACTGACAAGGCATCCACTAATGAGAATGATTACATTCTATTTGAAATTGGTTCCAGAACACATATTGATTACTTTACACTTCAATTAGAGGATTCAACTGATCAACTTCTTTTAGATAATGCTTATAATACAACTGTTCTTCAAGTAGAGTCGGGAACCGACTCTGAAGGATATATTGTATTGGATGGTACTGATTCGGATAGAACGGATTACGATGAGAGATTAGAGTTAGAGGCATATCATGATGTTGCTGCTTCACATGCCGGTCATACCCTCTCTTTGGAAACATCAATACAACAAAAAAGTAATGATACTTATAGTACAGGTACAGACAGATTTCAGATAGAAGAAGGTACAGATTATAGTGGTGGAATTTATAGAGTATTCATTAAAGATGGTGGTGGTGGATATTTAACTATTCCTACGGTAACAATAACATCAACAACTGGTACAAGTGGAGCTCTTTTAGCAACAACAGATAATATCGGTTCAGTCGGTGATGTAAGAATGACAAATCAGGGATTTAATTATAGTGCTGTCCCTGCAATGGCATTTCAAGCAAATTTCACTTTAAAAGATGTATCTGGAACTTTTGCTGCTGGAAATACTCTTACCACACATACAGGAACAGTCAAGGCGTGGGATTCTACTAATAATATATTAACAACAACCTTTGAGGATGTTGTACGGAAAACATTAGAAACAGGAGACAGTGAAGGGGTTCTTCTTGAGGATGGTAGTAGAGTTGGAAGTGATGTAGTAGTTAGTACTGTTGGCATAAACAATTCTATTGAAACTGGAAATAAAATAGTGGATGCTGATGGTAATAATATTGTTTTAGATAATAAAGATACTTTAGACGGTTATATTATTATTGAGTCTGGAAATGGACTTACCGCTGGTAGTGCATTAGTATTAGAGTCTCCTGATAATACATTCTTTCCCCCAATACAATTAGAAGCAAGTTCCAGAGATGGAACCTCTATTGGTGATGGCATTGCAAATGAGTCGGGAACTGGTGATGTTCTTTTATCGGAAACAGCTGTATCTTTAGGAGCTACTTCATATCAGTTGCAAAGAATATTAACAGAGGACTCTAAATTAACCGCTGCAAGGTCATCTGGTGCTGGTACTCGTCTTATAGTAGATAATTATTTCGATGATGAAGCAGAGAGTACTATTCTTCTTGATGGAACCGACAGCTCACAAACAGATATTGGTAGTTTATTATTAAATGAGGACGATGGTGATAATAATACTATTCGTTTAGAAGGTACTGATTCTGATTTTATAAGAATTCTTCTCAATGGAACGGATTCTGGTTCAACTGATGCTGAAGGGTTTATCCACCTTGAAACAGGAACAGCGGCAAGTGGTGTTATATTAAATGAGGATTCTGGAACTTCTGTAGAAAATGAGAATGCTAAACTTCTA
>CALBXV010000076.1 GCA_937890045.1 uncultured archaeon | reverse complement strand
AAATTGGGCTACAAGAAATGTTTATATTGCATCTTCAAGTGATATGCAATTATGGGAATTTAGTACTGAAGCAGAAGCTATTGCTAAAATGAATGAATTAACTGGTTCTGATTCTACCGATAGAAAATATAGGGTAGATGAAATATAAAAAAAAGTTATTTTCAGAAAAGTTTTTGATACTTATTACAAATGAATAACACAAAGGAGAAAAAGTTATGGCCGAATCAAAAGATATAAAATTCACAGACAGTGAATTACAATCTTTACAGGACTTACAAAACTCATATCAACAGAAACAACTACAATTTGGACAGTTGAAGGTACAAAAAATACTTGTTCAACAACAGGTTGATGGACTTGAAACGTCTGAATCACAGTTGGAAGTTGAATATGCCGAAGTTCAAGAAACTGAACGAAAGTTAGTTGAAGAACTTAATGAAAAGTATGGTCCAGGTTCATTAGATCCAGCAACAGGAGTGTTTACTCCTACCCCAGCTACGACTGAAGGAACTGATCAAGACACAACACCAGCAGCAGCTTAAAAATAGTTCTCCCTAAACAGATTGTTTGGGAAATTAGTTTTATATTTATTAGTAAGATAATTATAAAATTAGTTTAGTTATTTAGTATAATTCTTTAACATTAATGGGAGAAAATCAATGGCAGAAAGAATCGTAAGTCCGGGTGTATTTACTCGTGAACGTGACTTATCATTTCTTCCTCAAGGAATTTCCGAAATTGGAGCAGCAATTATAGGGCCGACAATTAAAGGTCCTGCATTTGTTCCTACATTGGTAAGAAATTTCCCCGAGTTTGAAGAGATGTTTGGGTCTACAGATAAACGATATTACACACCGTACGCGGTAGAACAATATTTAAGAAGTGCAGGAGCAGTAACGATAATTCGTGTTCTTAATACAGCAGGATATTCGGTAGACTCTCTTACACTTTATGTAAGTGGATCACCTGGCGGAGGCATTGCAAAGAAAAATCTTGCAGTACTATTACCATCAAGAGGTGGTTCAAGTGGAACTGCAAATTTGTCAGGTAGTACTGTTACTGGAAATTGGAGTTCAGCAACACTTACTTTAAGTGGTAGTAATTGGGGTGCGAAGGGTTTAACTTCACGATCATACACAATATCATTTGATACAGGAAGTGCAAATTATATTGAAAATGTATTTAGTAAAGATGCTCAAGTACAGAAATCTGGTCAAAATACTGTAGCAGCTTATTTGTATAAAAGTTTCAAATATGCACAGACTAGTAATGGATATACATCAGCTAATGCATTCGTATCCAGAAGTGTAGGAACTCATAATTTGGCAGTAACATATGCAAATGCATCAACACCGTATGTTCAATCACAGTTGATAAATGCAGCACGGTATAACTTGTTTAAGGTTAATACACGTTCTCATGGTTCAGATGTGAATAACAAATATAAAGTAGTTGTTCAGAATGTGAAGTCAGCAGGTTCAATTGCAGGTAGTGATTTTGGTTCATTTTCACTTCAATTAAGACAAACTGGATTAAATGATAACAATCTAACAAAAGATAACATTTTAGAACAGTGGGATGGATTAAGTTTTGATCCATTAAGTCCTAATTACTTTGCAAGACGAATTGGTGATAGATATGTAACAATAGACGCAAATGGTAAACTTACCTACAATGGTGATTGGCCAAATCTATCTAAACATATTTATGTTTCTGATTTTACAGATATTGCAGATAAATCTGTTCCAGCGACAGTTGTTCCAATGGGACATGCAGCAGTTAATAATCCATTTGGTAGTGATGATTCAGCAACACCAGCATGGACAATTAAAACAGTACAAACAAATGCACAAGGTGAATTTGATAGTGCTGTACTTTATGGAGTAGATTATTCCAACGCAGACGCAGGTGAGTATTTAGCACCAAATAATAGTTTTGGAAATGGTGCAAATGCTACTATGAGTCTGGAAGACCAATTTGGACATGATGATGCATCAACTCTTGGATCAACTTATATTAGTGGATCACAGAAACTTACCCTCGCAGGTACTGATATCAAACAGAGAAAGTTCGTTGTTCCATTTCAAGGTGGGTTCGATGGAGCTAATCCAGCAAATCCAAAATTGACAGGAGCAAGTATTGTTAATACCAATACTCAAGGATTTGATTGTTCAACATCCTCAACGGGTGGTACGGTAGCTTATAAGAAAGCAATTAACGCTGTAAGTAATCCAGATGAGTTTGATATTAATATGTTAGTAACACCTGGAGTAATTCACGGATTACATTCTAAGATTACAAATCATGGAATATCTAAGTGTGAAGCACGAGGTGATGCTTTCTATGTATTAGATTGTGGTATTCAAGGTGGAACAATTGCAAGTGCAACAAATGCAGTTACCGCTCTTGATACAAACTACGCAGCAACCTATTATCCTTGGGTAAAGATTGTTGATAGAAACACATCACTTCCAGTTTGGGTCCCACCTTCTTGTGTTTTACCTGGTGTAATAGCTTACACGGATAAGGTAGCACACGAATGGTTCGCACCAGCAGGTTTGAATCGTGGTGGACTAACAACTGTACTTGAGGCACAGACAAGATTAACACATTCAGAAAGAGATGACCTCTATGAAGAAAGAGTTAATCCAATCGCTTCATTCCCAGGTCAAGGTGTAGTAGTTTGGGGACAAAA